>NZ_BAAGVS010000009.1:0-133723 GCF_054780755.1 Modestobacter lapidis
CCCGGCTGTCCTCCCACGACCTCCGCTACACCCCCATGGGCGTCTTCCGCTCCGTCGACAAGCCGGTCTACGACCGGATGATGGCCGACCAGCTCGACGACGCCCGCGCCCAGAACCCCGCCCACCTCGACACCCTCCTCACCGGCACCGACAGCTGGACCGTCCAGTAACCCGACCCCCTGCACCGAGAACCAACCCGGCTCAAGACGCCGGGGTCACCCGCAGCAGCTGGTCCTCGCCCCCGCCGTTGTCGGTGAGGACGTACAGCACGCCGTCCGCACCGGCCTGGGGGGTGCGGATCCGCCCGTAGCGGTCCTCCAGCTCGGGCAGGCGGAAGGCCTCGACCAGCTCGCCGGCCTCGCCCAGGCGCAGCGCGAGGACACCGGTGTCCTTCTGTACCCCGGCCAGGAGCAGGCCCTCGTAGCCGCCCCACGCCGGGCCGTCGAGGAAGGTGATCCCCGATGTGGCGATCGTGGGCTCCCCGGAGCTCCACACCGCGGGTACGGCCCCGGGCAGCTCGAGGTCGGTCATCGGCACGGATTCGTCGTAGCCGCCGTCGTCCCCCTCGGGGTCGTAGCCGTAGTTGCCGCCGGGAACCGAGACGTTGACCTCGTCGTCGCGCCGGGTGCCCTGCTCGGCGGTGTAGACGCTGCCCGTGCCGGGTTGGACGGCGATGCCCTGCACGTTGCGGTGCCCGTAGCTCAGCACGAGCCGGGTGAGCGGGTCGTCCGCCTCGAGGAACGGGTTGCCCTCGGCCGGTCCCCCGGTGTCCGCGTCGATGCGCAGCACCTTGCCGGCGAGGGTGCCGAGGTCCTGCGGGTGGCTGCCGACGGCGTTGTCGCCGGTGCCGACCAGCAGCGCTCCGGTGGGGTCGAAACGCAGCCGGCACCCGCCGTGCCGGCCCGAGGACTCGTTGACCGGGATCTCGCCGAGCAGCGGGTCGTCGACCCGGGTGGCCTCCCGCCACTGCGCATCGACGGTCCAGCTGACGACCTCGATGGCCGGTCCTCCGTCCGCGGCGCCGTCCTCGGCGCCCTGGCAGGTGTAGAGGCGACGGTTGTCGGCGAAGTCAGGGTCCAGCACCAACCCCATGAGCCCGGTCTCGCCCTCGGCGAAGAGGTCACCGAAGTCGGCCTCGAGCTCGCGGACCGTGCCGTCGGGCAGCACTGCGGTCAGCCCGCCTCCCCGCTCGTCGAGCACCAGCGTGCCGTCCGGGGCGCGGGCGACGTCCCACGGGTGGTCCAGCCCGTCGGCGAGCACCTCCACCTCGAGGGCGGGCGTCGCGGGAGCAGGCGGTGCCGGGCTGGTGGCCTCGTCCGGTACGTCGGTCGCGGCCGACCCGCCCTGCTGCCCGGGGGATGAGCTGCACCCGCCCGCCAGCAGCGCGACCAGCAGGGCGGCCGCCATGGCCCCCTTGCCGGGTCCCGCCGCGAGCTCGCGAGTGGTGGGGGGCATGGCCCCCTCGCAGGGTCCCGCCGCGAGCTCGCCAGTGGTGGGGGGCATGGCCCCCTTGCAGGGCTCCGCCACGAGCTCGCCAGTGGTGGGGGGCATGGCCCCCTTGCAGGGCTCCGCCACGAGCTCGCCAGTGGTGGGGGGCATGGCCCCCTTGCAGGGCCCCGCCACGAGCTCGCCAGTGGTGGGGGGCATGGCCCCCTTGCAGGGCCCCGCCACGAGCTCGCCAGTGGTGGGGGGCATGGCCCCCTTGCAGGGCCCCGCCACGAGCTTGCGAGTGGTGGGGGGCAAGGGGGTCCTTCCTCAGCTGGTGCGGGTGACCACGTAGGTGCACAGCGCGGACAGCGCCTCGCGCACCGGCCCGTCGGGAACCCCATCGAGCCGTGCGCGCGCCCGGTCGGCGTACTCGCCGAGGACCTCGGTGGCCCGGGCCAGCGAGGCGCTCGTGCGCAGCAGGGCCAGCGCTTCGGCGTGCTCGTCGTCGTCCACGACCGGTCGGCCGACGAGCTCCCGCAGCCGCGCCTCGGCCGGATCGTCCCCGGCCAGGGCGAACAGCGCGGGCAGGGTGGCGATCCCCTCGCGCAGGTCGGTGCCCGGCGACTTTCCCGACTCGCCGCCCTCGCTGACGATGTCCAGCAGGTCGTCGGAGAGCTGGAAGGCGACCCCCACCTCCTCACCGAACGCGGTGAGAGCGGTGACCAGCCCCGGCTCCACGCCGGCGAACGAGGCCCCGAACCGCGCGGAGGTGGCGACCAGCGACCCGGTCTTGTCGGCCAGCACCCCCAGGTAGTGGGCGACGGCGTCCTCCCCGGGGGCGGCACCGACGGTCTCCCGCAGCTGGCCGGTCACCAGCCGCTCGAAGGTGCGGGCCTGCACCCGCACGGCCTCGGGTCCCAGGTCGGCGAGCAGGTCGGATGCCCGGGCGAAGAGGAAGTCGCCGGTGAGGATGGCGACGCTGTTGCCCCACCGGCTGTTCGCGCTCGGCGCGCCACGCCGCACGGCCGCCTCGTCCATGACGTCGTCGTGGTACAGCGTCGCGAGGTGGGTCAGCTCGCAGACGACGGCGGACTCGGTGACGCCGGGGGCCTCCGGGTCGCCCAGCTGGGCGGCGAGCAGCGCCAGCATCGGCCGGAACCGCTTGCCGCCGGCGGCCATCAGGTGGCCGGCCGCCTCGCTGACGAACGGGTGGTCGCTGGTGACCGACGCCGTGAGGGCGTCCTCGACCCGGGTGAGCCCGTCGGCGAGGGACTCGCCGAGCTCACCATCGGGCAGCCAGGCGCCGATCGTCGATGCGGGCGTGGACGGCCGGTGCCACAGCTGCGTGTCGCCCCCGCCGCCGCTCCGTGCGCTGGTGGTGCCGGCTCCGGTCATCAACCGTCGAAGATAGCCGCCGCGCTGCGGCCTCCGGGCACCGGGCTCCGGACCCGTCACCCCACCAGCACCGCGGCGGACTCCGCGATGTCCAGCACCGCCCCCGGCACGACGCCCAGCACCAGCGTCGCGGCGGCGGTCACGGCCAGGACCGTGGTGGTCGGCAGCCCCGCGACGCCGACGGTGGGCCCGTCCGGCGCCGCGTCGGAGAAGTACATGAGCACGACCAGCCGCAGGTAGAAGAACGCCGCGATCGCGCTGGCGAGCACCGCCACCACCACCAGCGGCCACGCCCCGTCCTCGATGGCGGCCCGGAAGACGGCGAACTTCCCGGTGAATCCGCTGGTCAGCGGGATACCGGCGAGCGCGAGCAGGAAGAAGGTCATCAGTGCGGCGGTCAGCGGCGACCGCTGCGCCAGGCCGGCCCACTGCGACAGGTGGGTCGCCTCACCGTCGCCCTCCCGCACCAGGGTGACGACGGCGAACGCACCGAGCGTGGTGAGCCCGTAGGCGAGCAGGTAGAACATCGTCGCGGACAGCCCCGAGCCGGTGCCGCCCGGGCCCAGCCCGATGACGCCGGTGAGCAGGAACCCGGCGTGCGCGATGGAGGAGTAGGCGAGCATCCGCTTCACGTCGGTCTGGGTCAGCCCCAGCACCGCGCCCACCAGCATGGAGACGATGGCCAGGCCGTAGACGAGCGGCCGCCAGGTCCAGTCGGCGGTGCCGAAGGCGACGTAGAGCAGCCGCAGGATGGCACCGAACGCCGCGACCTTGGTCGCGGCGCCCATGAAGGCGGTGACCGCGGTGGGGGCACCCTGGTAGACGTCCGGCGTCCAGGTGTGGAACGGCGCGACGCTGGCCTTGAACATCAGCCCGACGATCAGCAGCCCCAGCCCCAGCACGAGCAGCCCGCCGGTGCCCGAGACGCTGACCGCCTCGCGGATCTCCGAGAGCCGCACGCTGCCGGTGGCGCCGTACACCAGGGCCAGCCCGTACAGGAAGAAGGCCGAGGCGAAGGCGCCGAGCAGGAAGTACTTCACCGCCGCCTCCTGCGAGAGCAGGCGGCGCCGCCGGGCCATGCCCGCCATCAGGTACAGCGGGAGGCTCAGCACCTCCAGCGCGATGAACATGACCAGCAGGTCGTTCGCCGCGGTGAACAGCATCATCCCGGCGACGGCGAAGGACGCCAGCGGGTAGATCTCGGTCTGCACGTGCTCCGACGTCGCGAGTTCGGCATCCCGGGCGCTGCCGGCCGGCACCGCCGCCGAGGCGACGAACGCCGACCGTGCCGGGTCCAGCGACCGCTCGGCGAACAGCAGCACCGACAAGGCGCCCAGCCCGGCGATGGTGGCCTGCAGGAACAGCGCGGCCCCGTCGACGGCCAGCGCTCCCGCGGCGGTGACCTCCCGGGTGCCGGCCAGCAGCAGCGTCGAGACGAAGGCCCCGACCATGCCGACCAGGGCGATGACCACCTGCACGGGATGGCGGCTGTCGCGCGGGGCGAAGGCCTCGACGAGCACACCCACCGCGGCGGCACCGAAGACGAACAGCAACGGGGTCAGCGCGGCCAGCGAGAGGTCCGGGGCCTCGATCGCACCCATCAGTCGTTCCCCTTCCGGTCGGCGGTCGGCTGGCCGGCGGACGGCGTCGTCCCGTCCGGGTCGGCACCGACGTCGCTCATCGTCGCCTCCACCGCGGGGGTGACCAACTCGATCAGCGGCTGCGGGTAGAAGCCCAGCACCAGGACCAGGGCGACCAGCGGTGCGACGACGGCGAGCTCCCGCCGGTCCAGGTCACGCACGCGGAGCGTGCGGGTCGCCGCCGGCGCCGGTGCGTCGAGGACTGCCGTGGCCCCGCCCGCGCCGGATCCCCCGGGGACCGGGTCGGCGTCGGGTGCCGGGTCGGCGTCGGATGCTGGGGCGTCGTTCTCCAGCAGCACGCCGCGGGGCGGACCGTGCATGGTGCGCTGGTACATCAGCAGGATGTACAGCGCGGCCAGCACGATGCCCACCGTGGCCAGGATCGTGAAGACCGGCCGGGTCGGGAACGAGCCGATCAGCACCATGAACTCGCTGACGAAGCTGTTGGTGCCCGGCAGGGCGAGCGTGGCCAGGGCGGCGATCAGGAAGACCCCGGCCAGCACCGGCGCCTTGGCCGCCACCCCGCCGTAGTCGCGGACCTGACGCGAGCCGCCGCGGGCGATGAGCATGCCCACGATGAGGAACAGCAGCCCGGTCGCGATGCCGTGGTTGACCATGTAGAGCACCGCGCCGGTGGCCGCCTCGGTGGTGAACGCGAAGATGCCCAGCGCGATGAAGCCGAAGTGCGCGATCGACGTGTAGGACACCAAGCGCTTCATGTCGCTCTGCCCCATCGCCAGCAGCGCGGCGTAGAGGATCCCGACGACGGCGAGCACCAGCACCCAGGGCGCGAGGTCGCGGGCGGCGTCGGGGAACAGTGGCAGGCAGTAGCGCAGGAACCCGAAGGTGCCGACCTTGTCCAGCACCCCGACCAGGAGGACGGCGCTGCCGATGGGCGCCTCGGCACCGGAGTCGGGCAGCCAGGTGTGGAAGGGCACCAGCGGCGCCTTGATGGCGAAGGCCAGGAAGAAGCCGAGGAAGAGCAGCTTCTGCACGCCCGGGTCGATGTCCAGCTGGCGGAGCGCGTCGAAGGCGAAGGTCCCCTCCCCCAGCTGGGAGTTGCTGACCACGTACAGCCCGATCACCGCGGCCAGCATGACCAGCCCGCCGAAGAGGCTGTAGAGGAAGAACTTCATCGCCGCGTACTGCCGGCGCGGTCCGCCGAAGCTGCCGATCAGGAAGTACATCGGGACGAGCATCGCCTCGAAGAACACGTAGAACAGGAAGACGTCGGTGGCGACGAAGACGCCGACCATCATCGCTTCCAGGAGCAGCAACCAGGCGACGTAGGTGCGCATCGACCGGCGGGCCGGCATGGGATCGCGCCAGGAAGCCAGCAGCACCACCGGCACGAGCACGCCGATCAGCAGCAGCATGACCAGGGCGATGCCGTCGACGCCGAGGGCGAAGGAGACCCCGAAGTCGGGGATCCAGGCGACCGAGGTGGTCAGCTGGAAGCGCTCCCCGCCGGTATCGAAGGCGACCGTGGCCAGCACGGCGAGCACCAGCACCACGATGCTGGTGCCCAGGGCGAGCTGCCTGGCCAGGTGGTCGCGGCCGCGGGGCAGCGCGGCGACCACCGCGCTGCCGACGACCGGGACGACGATCATGGCCAGCAGCCACGGGAAGGTGCTCATCCTGCGGTCACCGCCACGAGCGCCCCGGCGACCAGCACCGCGCCGCCCAGCATGCCCAGCGCGTAGCTGCGCACGAATCCGGTCTGCGCGCGGCCCAGCCGGGACGACGAGCCGCCCAGCGCCGCCGCTGCCCCGTTGACCACGCCGTCCACCCCTCGGTTGTCGACGAACACCAGTGCCCGGGTCAGCCACATCCCGGGCCGCATGAACAGCGACTCGTTGACCGTGTCGGCGTACAGCGCCCGCCGCGCGGCCCGCACCACCGGCGAGACCCGCACCGGTGCGGTCACCGGCACCTCGCGCCGGCCGACGAACAGCCAGGCGGTGAGCACGCCCAGCGCCACCACCACGGTCACGACGACGCTGACCACGATCGGGGCCACCACGTGCGCCGCCTCCGCCGGCTCGCCGAACACCGGCTCCAGCCAGCCCGACAGCGGGAAGACCTGCACCAGCAGGAAGCCGGCGGCCACCGACCCGACGGCGAGCACGATCATCGGGGCGGTCATGACCGGCGGTGACTCGTGCGGATGGACCCCATCCCCCCAGCGGGCCTGCCCGAAGAACGTCATCAGCATCAGCCGGGTCATGTAGAACGCGGTGAGCCCGGCACCGAGGACGGCGACCCCGCCGAGCACCCACCCCCACGTGCCGCCGTGGTCGAGCGCGGCCTCGATGATCGCGTCCTTCGTCCACCAGCCGGACAGGAACGGGAAGCCGATCAGGGCCAGGTAGCCCAGCCCGAAGGTCACGAAGGTGACCTTCATCCTGGTCGCGAGCGCTCCGTAGCGGCGCATGTCGGTCTCGTCGCCCATGCCGTGCATGACGGAACCCGCCCCGAGGAACAGCCCGGCCTTGAAGAAGCCGTGGGTGAGCAGGTGCGCCAGCCCCGCGACGTACCCGGCCGGACCGAGCCCGACGGCGAGGAACATGTAGCCGATCTGGCTGACCGTGGAGTAGGCCAGCACCTTCTTGATGTCGTCCTGGGCGCAGCCCACGATCGCGCCGATCAGCAGGGTCACCGCACCGATGACCAGCACGACGTTGCGGGCGGTCGGGGTGGCGTCGAAGACCGGCGCGCTGCGGGCGATCAGGTAGACGCCGGCGGTCACCATGGTCGCGGCGTGGATCAGCGCGGAGACCGGGGTGGGGCCCTCCATGGCGTCGGGCAGCCAGGCCTGCAGCGGGAACTGGCCGGACTTGCCGCACGCCCCGAGGAGCAGCAGCAGCCCGATCGCGGTGACGGTGCCGCCGGCCAGCAGCCCCACCGAGCCGTGCACGCCGGCGTAGGACGTCGTCCCCAGCTGGGCGAACATGATGAAGATGGCCAGCGCCAGGCCGACGTCCCCGATCCGGTTCATGATGAACGCCTTCTTGGCGGCGGTGGCCGCGGCCGGGCGCTGGTACCAGAACGCGATGAGCAGGTAGGACGCCAGGCCGACGCCCTCCCAGCCGACGTAGAGCGCGACGTAGTTGTCGCCGAGGACCAGCAGCAGCATCGCGGCGACGAACAGGTTGAGGTAGGCGAAGAACCGGCGCCGCGCGTTGTCGTGCGCCATGTAGCCGATCGAGTAGACGTGGATCAGCGCACCGACGCCGGTGATCAACAGGACGAACAGCGCGGACAGCGGGTCGAACAGCAGCCCGGCGCTGACGTCGAGGTTGCCGGTCTGGATGAAGGTGAAGAGTTCCACCTGGACCGACCGGCCCTCCACCCCGGTGAGCTGCACGGTGCACAGCAGCCCGATGACGAAGGCGGCCACCACCGTGGCAGTGCCCAGCAGGTGGCCCCAGCGGTCGGTGCGCCGGCCACCCAGCAGCAGGACCGCGGCGCCGGCGAGCGGCAGCGCGATCAGCAGCCAGGAGGCGGCCAGCAGACCGTCGGCGGGCAGCGTCTCAGACCCGGTCACAGTGCGGTGTCCCCGTCTCGCTCAGTACTTCAGCAGGTTGACGTCGTCGACGGAGGCCGAGCTCCGGGTCCGGTAGATCGACATGATGATCGCCAGGCCGACCACCACCTCCGCGGCGGCCACCACCATGACGAACAGGGCGATGATCTGGCCGTCGATCGTGCCGGTGGACCGGGCGAAGGTCACCAGGGTGAGATTCACCGAGTTGAGCATCAACTCGATGCACATGAAGACGACGATCGCGTTGCGGCGGACCAGCACCCCCACCGTCCCGATGGTGAAGAGGACGGCGGCCAGCACCAGGTAGTAGGTGAGGGTCACGACGCCTCCTCGGTGTCCGCAGCGAGCGGGAGACGCTCCCAGCTCGCCGGGAGCGTTCCCCGTGCCGTTCTCCTGAGGGGTGAGCCCGCACGCCGGCTCACCGCGGCGCCCCTGACCCGCTGCCGGGGGTGGGCCCGTTCGTGGCGCCGCCCAGGGTCCCGAGGGCGGCGTCGGTGCCGCCGCTGTGCCGGATACCGGCGCGTTCGGCCCCGGTGCTGCCCGTCGGGGGCAGCTCGTCGACCCGTTGCGGTTCCACCCCGGTGCTGAAGCTCGCCGGCGCGGGTGCTCCGTCGGGCAGCCGGCCGGGTGCGGCGATGGAGTTGGCCCGCGCGTACACCCCTGGCCCGGGATGGGTCTGCGGCGTGTCGCTGCCGAGGAACCGGGCCCGGGACAGCTCCTTCTGGGTCCGCCGCTCGCCCGGCTGGCGTTCGACGTGGGTGAGCACCAGGGCGCCCACCGCCGCCACGATGAGCAGTGCCCCGGTGACCTCGAAGGCCAGCAGGTACCGGCCGTAGAGCGCGGCGGCGACGGCCTCCACGTTGCCGTCGGCGGCTCCCCCGGGGCCCGCCTGGACGCCCGCCAGGCCGACGACGGGCAGGTCCCGGGTCGCCCGGGCGATGCCGGCTCCGACCAGGGCGGCGAAGCCGATCCCCAGCACCGTGGCGGCGATCCGCTGGCCGCGCAGCGTCTCCACCACCGAGTCGGCGGAGTCACGGCCCACCAGCATCAGCACGAAGAGGAAGAGGATCATGATCGCGCCGGTGTAGACGATGATCTGCACCGCCCCGAGGAAGGGCGCCTCCTGGACGACGTAGAGGACGCCCAGCGAGAGCATGGTGCTGACCAGCCACAGTGCGGAGTGCATCGCGTTGCGACTGAGGACCATGCCGAGGGCACCAGCGAGCGCGACCGGCCCCAGCACCCAGAAGACGATCGTCTCCCCGGTACCGATGACCACCTCGCTGCCCGCTGCGGCGGCGAGCACGCTCATGCGGACTCCTCGATGACCGGTTCGGCCGGCGATCCGGGCCGCGGGTCACGCAGGTAGTAGTCCTTCTCGTCCGAGCCCAGCCGCATCGGGTGCGGCGGCGCCTCCATGCCCGGCAGCAACGGGGCCATGAGCTGTTCCTTGGTGAAGATGAGGTCCTGCCGGTTGTCGTCGGCCAGCTCGAAGTCGTTGCTCATCGTCAGCGACCGGGTCGGGCACGCCTCGATGCACAACCCGCAGAAGATGCAGCGCAGGTAGTTGATCTGGTAGACGGCGCCGTACCGCTCACCCGGCGAGAACCGGGCGTCCTCGGTGTTGTCGCCGCCCTCGACGTAGATGGCATCGGCCGGGCAGGCCCAGGCGCAGAGCTCGCAGCCCACGCACTTCTCCAGCCCGTCGGGGTGCCGGTTGAGCACGTGCCGCCCGTGGTAGCGGGGCTTGGTCTGCTTGGGGACCTCCGGGTACTCCTCGGTGGTCACCTTCTTGAACATCGTGGCGAAGGTGACCCCGAAACCCTGCGCCGGGCCGGGCAACCAGCTCGCGCGCTTCTCCGGCGGTGACGCGGACGCGCCGGTGGTGCGGGCGACCGCCCCGCCGGCGCGCTCGGCCGGGGTGTTGTCAGGCATCGTCGTCCTCCTCGGGGGTGGTGCCGGTGCTGCGGCGGCCGGTGCTGACGACGCTGCCCGCCGCGACCGACTCGCGGCCGCCCAGCCGCGGGGACGGCGGCACGACCAGGTCCATCGGCGGGATGGGGAACCCGCCCTCGGCGCGGTCCGGGCCGGTGCGGTCGGCCGGTCGCCGACGCGGGCCGGCGGGTGGCAGCACCTCGGGTTCGGGCTCGGTCGGGTTCACCGCGCCGGCTGCTGCGGCCTCGGCCGCCCGGCGGGTGGTCCGGTTGCTCACCCGGGAGGCGATGAACAGCCCGGCGAGGAACAGCAGTGCGATGGGCACGCCGATGAAGACCGCGACCTCACCGCCGTCGAGGTCGGCCTCCCGCGACACCGTCCGCATCGTGGCCACCACGAGGATCCACACCAGGGCGACGGGGACGAGCACCTTCCAGCCGAAGCGCATGAACTGGTCGTAGCGCAGCCGGGGCAGCGTGCCGCGCAGCCAGACGAAGACGAACAGCGCGACGACGACCTTGCCGAAGAACCACAGCAGCGGCCACCAGCCGGTGTTGGCGCCGTCCCAGATCGAGATCGGCCAGGGCGCCCGCCAGCCGCCCAGGAACAGCGTGGCGGCCAGCGCGGAGACGGTGACGATGTTGACGTACTCGGCGAGGAAGAACAGCGCGAACTTCAGCGACGAGTACTCGGTGTGGAAGCCGCCGACCAGCTCGCTCTCGGCCTCGGGGAGGTCGAAGGGGGCCCGGTTGGTCTCACCCACCACGGCGATGAAGTAGATGACGAAGGAGACCGGCAGGAGGAGCGCGTACCAGCTGGGGCCGGTGAACTCGACGCCGAAGAAGCTCAGCTGGGTTCCGTCGGCCTGCGCCGCGACGATCTCCGAGGTGGACATGGTTCCGGCGTAGAGGAAGACCGCGACGATGGACAGCCCCATCGCGATCTCGTAGCTGACCATCTGCGCCGCGCTGCGCATCGCGCCCAGCAGCGGGTAGGTGGAGCCGGAGGCCCAACCGCCGAGCACGATGCCGTAGATGCCCATGGCCGAGCAGGCCAGCACGATGAGCACGCCGATCGGGGCGTCGATGAGCTGGAGCGGGGTGCGCTCGCCGAAGATGCTCACCGTCGGGCCCAGCGGGATCACCGAGAAGGCCAGGAACGCCGGGATCGTGGCGATCACCGGGGCCAGGAAGTACACCGGCCGGTCGGCCAGCGCCGGCATGATGTCCTCCTTGAAGGCCAGCTTCAGGCCGTCGGCGAGGCTCTGCAGGTACCCCCGCGGACCGACCCGGTTCGGGCCGATCCGCTGCTGCATCCGGGCGACGACCTTGCGCTCGAAGACGATCGCGAACAGCGTCATCAGGACCAGGACGCCGAAGACGCCGACGACCTTGATGAGCACGATCCACCAGACGTCGTTCCCGAAGTCCTCGAGGGTCGGCTGGTCGGGAGCGGCGAGCACACCCGTCACGCGGCACCTCCGGCGGCACCGACGGAGATCCGGACGACGGATCCGGGGCCGGCGCCGAGATCGGTGCGGATGGCACAGCCCGGGGACCGCGTCGGCAGCCAGACCACCCGGTCGGGCATCTCGACCACCCGCACCGGCAGGCGCACCGAGCCGGCCGGACCGGACACGACCAGCGGGTCACCGTCGGCCAGGCCGAGCCGGCGCGCGGCCTCCTTGCCCAGCCGGGCGACCGGCGGGCGGGCCGTGCCGGCGAGGGCCGGCTCGTCACGCTGGAGCGTGCCGACGTCCAGGAGCTGCCGCCAGGAGGCCAGCAGCGCCTCCTCCCCGGTGTCGTCGCCGGTCAGCACCGGAACCGGCGCCGGGCGCGCAGCCAGGCCGCGGGGGGTGGCCGCACGGCCGGCCCCACCGAGGGCGACGAGCTCGGCGCGGGCCGCCGGGATGGTCGGCAGCCGGAGGTCCACGCCCAGCTCGTCGGCGAGCCCCTGCAGCACCCGGCCGTCGGAGAGCTGTCCGGTGCCGTGCAACGTGGCGTCGAAGGGCCGGATCCGCCCCTCCCAGTCCAGGTAGGCGCCGGCCTTCTCCGGCGCGGCGGCGACCGGCAGGACGACGTCGGCCCGGGCGGTGACGGCGGTGGGGAACAGCTCGAGGCTGACCACGAAGCCGGCGGCGGCGAGCGCGGCCTCGGCCAGGGCCGGGTCGGGCAGGTCGCCGGGGTCGACCCCGCCGACGAGCAGGCCGCCGAGCACGCCGTCCCGCACGGCGGTCAGGATGCCGGTGAGGTCGCGGCCGGGCGTCTCCGGCACCGCGCTGCCCCACACCGCGGCCACCTCGGCCCGCGCGTCGGCGTCGGTGACCGTGCGGCCACCGGGCAGCAGCCCGGGCAGGGCGCCGGCCTCGAGAGCACCGCGCTCCCCTGCCCGGCGCGGCACCCAGGCGATCCGCGCCCCGGTGGCGGCGGCGAGCGCGGTCAGCGCCGAGAAGCCGCCGGGGACCTCGGCCAGCCGTTCGCCGGCCACCAGCACCGCACCGGGGCGGCGCAGCGCGGCGACGTGCGCGGAGCCGTCGTCCTCGGCGAGTGCTCTCAGCGCACGGGCCTCACCACCGGGCGGCGTGGCCAGCGTGGTGGCCTTCAGCTTCTCCGCCGCGCGGGTGACGTACGGCGCGATGTCCAGCACCTGCAATCCCCGGGTCCGGACCGCGCGGCGCAGCCGCAAGAAGACGATCGGCGACTCCTCCTCGGGCTCGAAACCGACCAGCAGCACCGTCGGGGCAGCGGTGAGGTCGTCGTAGGTGACGGCCCCGGCGCCGGGCCCGGTGCCCGCGACGGACGCGGCGAGGAAGGCCAGCTCCTCACCCGAGTGCGCGCGGGCCCGGGCGTCGACGTCGTTGGTGCCCAGCGCGACGCGGGCGAACTTGGCGTAGGCGTAGGCGTCCTCGACGGTCAGCCGGCCACCGGGCAGCACGCCCACGCCGCCGGCCGCCCGCGCGGCGCCCAGGCCGGCCGCGGCAGCGGCCCAGGCCTCCGGCCACGAGGCCGGCTGCAGCTCCCCGTCCCGCCGGACCAGCGGGCCGGTGAGCCGCTCGTTGGACGCCGGGTAGCGGAAGGCGAAGCGACCCTTGTCGCAGTTCCACTCCTCGTTGACCGCGGGGTCCTCGCCGGCCAGCCGGCGCATGACGGCACCGCGGCGGTAGTCGGTGCGCTGGGCACACCCGCTCGCGCAGTGCTCGCACACGCTGGGCTCGCTGCGCAGGTCGAAGGGCCGGGCGCGGAACCGGTACGTAGCGCTGGTGAGCGCACCGACCGGGCAGATCTGGATCGTGTTGCCGGAGAAGTAGCTCTCGAACGGGTCCTCGGGTGAGATGGCGACCTGCTCCAGGGCCCCGCGCTCGTACAGCTGGATGAACGCGTCGCCGGCCACCTGCTCGCTGAACCGGGTGCACCGGGCGCACAGCACGCAGCGCTCCCGGTCCAGCAGCACCTGGCTGCTGATCGGCAGCGGCTTGGGGTAGGTGCGCTTGACGTCGACGAACCGGGACTCGGCGCGGCCGTTGCTCATCGCCTGGTTCTGCAGCGGGCACTCGCCCCCCTTGTCGCAGACCGGGCAGTCCAGCGGGTGGTTGATCAGCAGGAACTCCATGTTGCCCTGCTGCGCCTTGTCGGCGACCGGGCTGGTCAGCTGGGTCTTCACCACCATGTCCGGGGCCACCGGGGTGGTGCAGGACGCCGCCGGCTTGCGCTGACCCTCCACCTCCACCAGGCACTGGCGGCAGGCCCCGATCGGGTCCAGCAGGGGGTGGTCGCAGAACCGCGGGATCTGGATGCCGAGCTGCTCGGCGGCCCGGATGATCAGCGTGCCCTTCGGGACGGCGACCTCGAAGCCGTCGATCGTGCAGTGGACGGCGTCGGGCGGGGTGTGCGGTCCGGGCACCGCCGGCGGCACCGCCGGCGCCGGCTCCGGGGTAGCAGGGGTGGTCACTGGTCCTCCTCGCTGGCGCTCGTCGGCTCAGTGCCGTGTCGTGCTGTGTCTCTGCGTGACCTCGCAAGCTCGCTCACGAGGCAGCTCCCACGGGCTCGAGTCGGAGGGAGCGACCCAGCCGGTCCTGCTCCTGCGGCGGGAGCAGCGCGACGTAGTCGTCCCGGAAGTACTTCAGCGAGCTGGCGATGCAGCTCGTGGCACCGTCACCGAGGGCGCAGAACGCGCGACCGAGGATGTTGTCGCAGGTGTCGGTCAGCAGGTCGAGGTCGGCGGCGCGCCCCTGCCCGTCGACCAGCCGCTGCAGGATCTGGACCAGCCAGTACGTGCCCTCCCGGCAGGGGGTGCACTTGCCGCAGCTCTCGTGGGCGTAGAACTCGGTGAACCGCAGCGTCGCCTCGACGATGGAGTCGGTCTCGTCGAACACCATCAGCGCGGTGGTGCCCAGCATCGAGCCGGCCGCGGCGACGGAGTCGAAGTCCAGCGGGACATCGAGGTGCTCCGCGGTGAAGTACGGCGTCGACGAGCCGCCCGGCGTCCAGAACTTCAGCTGGTGACCGGGGCGCACCCCACCGGCGAGCTCGAGCAGCTCGCGCATCGTCGTTCCCATCGGGGCCTCGTACTGCCCCGGCCGCACCACCCGGCCGGACAGCGAGTAGATCTTCGGGCCCGGTGACTTCTCCGGCCCGAACGCCTTGAACCAGGCGGCCCCGCCGCGCACCACGTACGGGACGCTGGCCAGGGTCTCGACGTTGTTGATCACCGTCGGGGCGCCGTAGAGGCCGGCCACGGCAGGGAACGGCGGCTTCAGCCGCGGCTGGCCGCGGTAGCCCTCCAGGGAGTCCAGCAGCGCGGTCTCCTCCCCGCAGATGTAGGCGCCCGCGCCGGCGTGGACGACCAGTTCCAGGTCGTAGCCCGAGCCGAGGACGTCGCGGCCCAGGTAGCCGGCGGCGTAGGCCTCCTGCACTGCGGCCATCAGGCGGCGGTGGGCGTGCACCGCCTCACCACGGACGTAGATCACCGCGAACTGCGAGCGGATCGCGTAGGCGGAGATGATCACGCCCTCCACCAGCGAGTGCGGGTCGGCCATCATCAGCGGCAGGTCCTTGCAGGTGCCCGGCTCCCCCTCGTCGGCGTTGACGACCAGGTACTTGGGGGCCGCGGCCGGCCCGGTGGGGGTCTCCCCGGGCTTGGGCTGCGGGATGAAGCTCCACTTCAGGCCGGTCGGGAACCCGGCGCCGCCGCGACCGCGCAGGCCGGAGTCCTTGACCAGGCCGACCAGGTCGTCGGGGGTCATGGTCAGCGCGGTGCGCAGCGCCCGGTAGCCGTCGAGCCGCTCGTAGGCCTCCAGGGTCCAGGAGCGGTCGGCGGCGAAGCGCTGGGTGAGCACAGGGGTGAGCGGCACGGGTCAGACCTCTCGCTCGACGGAGTTGTTCTGTCCGGCTCCGGTGCCGGTGGGCGGGGTGTCGGTGCCCTCGCGGCCGCGTTCGGCCGGCGCGCGGCCGGCCGGTTCGCCGGAGTCGGGGTGGTGCTGGGCGGCGCCGGCCCGCTCCGCCGGGGTGTCGGCGGAGGCGACGGCGGTGTCCGCGGCGCGCTTGGTCGGGGTCTGCCCGGTGGCCCCGTCCCGGGGCCCGCCCTGAGCTTGCGAGACGGCCTCCTTCCGGGGCCCGCCCTGAGCCTGCGAAGGGCGGGGGGAAGGAAGTCCTTCATCCATCGGCGGCGCGGTCTCCCCGCGCTCGGCGGCCAGCCGGACGCCGATCAGCGTCGGCTCGCCGACGCCGGGCCCGTCGACGGCGGCACGCTCGGTGGCGGCGTCGGCGTGCTGCGAGAAGCCGGCGAGCTGGCGGGAGATGCCGCGGAAGTCGGTCAGCGGGGCGCCGCGGGTGGGCGCCGGCCGCTCCCCGCGACGCAGCGCGGTGACCAGCGCCCGGGCGGACTCGACGTCCTGCTGATCGTAGAACTCGTAGTCGACGGTGACCACGGGGGCGTAGTCGCAGGCCGCGAGGCACTCGGCGTGCTCGAGGGTGACCGACCCGTCGGCGGCGGTCTGGTCGTGGCCCACGCCGAGGTCGGCGGAGACGGCCTCGTAGATGCGCTGCCCACCCAGCACGGCGCACAGCGTGTTGGTGCAGACGCTGACCAGGTGCCGGCCGGTGGGATGCCGCTTGTACATCGTGTAGAACGTCGCGACCGCGCCGACCTCGGCGTTGGTCAGCCCGAGCATCGTCGCGCAGAAGGCCAGCCCCTCGGGGGCGACGTAGCCCTGCACCGACTGCACCAGGTGCAGCATCGGCAGCAGCGCCGACCGCGGCTCCGGGTAGCGGGCGATGATCTCCCGCGCCTCGGCCTCGGTCTGCGCGGTGAGCGGCGGCAGTGCGGCGAGCACCTCGGGGGCGGCCTCCACCGGGCTGGAGTCCAGCCCGGTCACCGCCGTCCCTTCGTAGGAGCCGGGAAGAGCACTCACGTCGTCTCCTCGCTGACGCTCGTCGACGCCGCTCGTGCGGCACTGCTCTGCTCTCTGGATGAGCTCGCCAGCTCGCTCATCGATCAACGCCCCCCATCACCGGGTCGATGGATGCAATGGCGGCGATCACGTCGGCGATCATGCCGCCCTCGCTCATGGCCGCGGTGGCCTGCAGGTTGGTGAAGCTGGGATCGCGGACGTGCACCCGGAACGGTCGGGTGCCGCCGTCGCTGACCACGTGGAACCCCAGCTCGCCCCGGGGTGACTCGACGGCCGAGTAGACCTGGCCGGCCGGCACCCGGAAACCCTCGGTGACCAGCTTGAAGTGGTGGATGAGGGCCTCCATCGACTGGCCCATGATGTGCCGGACGTGCTCCAGGGAGTTCCCCATGCCGTCGGCCCCCAGCGAGAGCTGAGCGGGCCAGGCGATCTTCTTGTCCTCGACCATGACGGGGCCGGGCTCGAGCTTGTCCAGCGCCTGCTCGACGATCTTGAGCGACTCGGTCATCTCGGCCATCCGGACCAGGTAGCGCCCCCACGCGTCGGCGGTGTCGGTGGTCGGCACCTCGAAGTCGTAGGTCTCGTAGCCGCAGTAGGGCTCGACCTTGCGGAGATCCCAGGGCAGGCCGGCCGAGCGCAGCACCGGCCCGGTGACGCCCAGCGCCAGACACCCGGTGACGTCGAGGTAACCGGCGTCCGCGAGCCGGCGCTGCCAGATCGGCTGACCGGTGAGCAGCCGGTGCATCGCGGTGATCCGGTCGGGCATCACCTGGAGGAACTCGCGGATGCGCGCCTCCACACCCTCGGGGAGATCCTGGGCCAGGCCGCCGGGGCGGACGTAGGCATGGTTCATCCGCAGCCCGGTGATCTCCTCGAGGAGGTCCAGCACCAGCTCCCGCTCGCGGAAGCCGTTGGTCATGCCGGTGAGCGCACCCATCTCCATGCCGAAGGTGGCCAGGCCGACCAGGTGCGAGGCGATCCGGTTGAGCTCCATCACCAGCACCCGGATGGTCTGGGCCCGCGGGGGCGCCGCGATGCCCAGCAGCTTCTCCACCGCGAGGCAGTAGGCGGTCTCGTTGAACAGCGGCGCGAGGTAGTCCATCCGGGTCACGAACGTCGTGCCCTGGGTCCAGGTGCGGTACTCGCAGTTCTTCTCGATGCCGGTGTGCAGGTAGCCGATGACCACCCGCGCCTTCGTCACCGTCTCACCTTCGAGATCGAGCACCAGCCGGAGCACCCCGTGGGTCGACGGGTGCTGCGGTCCCATGTTGACGACGAGCCGCTCGGCCCCACGGAGGTCGGCGCCGAGGGTGGCGTCCCAGTCGCCACCGGTGACCGTGTAGACCCGCCCCTCGGTGGTCTGCCGGGAGCCGGCGTACGGGTCGCTCGTCGTGCTCATCGTGACACCGCCTCGGTCATCGGTAGCTCCTCCGCTCGTCCGGCGGCGGGATCTGCGCGCCGTGGTACTCGACCGGGACACCACCGAGGGGGTAGTCCTTGCGCTGCGGGAACCCCTCCCAGTCGTCGGGCATCAGGATCCGGGTCAGCGCCGGATGGCCGTCGAAGACGATGCCGAACATGTCCCAGGCTTCACGCTCGTGCCAGTCCGCGGTGGGGTAGGTGCGGGTCACCGACGGCACGTGCGGGTCCGCCGCGGAGACCGCCACCTCCAGCCGGATGCGCCGGCGGTAGGTCATCGAGGTCAGGTGGTACACCACGTGGAAACGGGGTCGGCCCGGGGCCGTGGCCGGCCCGCCGCTGTCGAGGTAGTCGACGCCCGAGACGCTGCTGCACAGCTCGAAGCGGAGGGCCTCGTCGTCCCGGAGCGCCTGCACCAGGGTCAGCAGGTGCTCGCGGAGGACGAAGTACGTGATCTCGCCGCGGTCGACCAGCACGCGCGGTACGGCCGCGGTGTAGGTCGCCTCCCCGACGGCCTCGATCAGCGCGTCGGTGACCTCGTCGAACCAGCCGCCGTAGGGCCGGTCGGTGGAGTGCAGGGCGACCGCGCCGCCGGGCTCCACGCGCACCAGGCCGCCGAACCCGGAGGTGTCGCCGCTACCGGTGACACCGAAGGCGCCCTTGCGGAAGCCGCCACCCGGCGCCGTCGCGGCATCGAACCCCGCCTCGTCTCCCGCTGTCATCGCCGGTTCCCCGCCCCCGGCAACAGCACGGCGTTCCCACCGCGCTGCTCGATGGCGAACTGGCCGGTGCGACCGGCCGCGGCCGCCTCCTCGTAGGCCTTCCGGGCGTTCTTGTCGGCGCGCACGCTGGAGGGCATCTCGACGTGCAGGTCGGGCGCCGTCCCGTCGGCGCGGGCAGCGGCGAGCTGCTCGGCCCGCTTGGGCCCGAGCGGCTCGTGCTGGATCTTGTGGTGCAGCTTGAGGATCGCGTCCATGAGCATCTCCGGCCGCGGCGGGCAGCCGGGCAGGTACATGTCCACCGGGACGACGTGGTCGACGCCCTGGACGATCGCGTAGTTGTTGAACATGCCGCCGGAGCTGGCGCAGACGCCCATGGCGAGCACCCAGCGCGGTTCGGGCATCTGGTCGTAGATCTGGCGCAGGACCGGCGCCATCTTCTGGCTCACCCGCCCGGCGACGATCATCAGGTCGGCCTGCCGCGGCGAGGCCCGGAAGACCTCCATGCCGAAGCGGGCCATGTCGTAGCGGCCGGCGCCGGAGGACATCATCTCGATGGCACAGCAGGCCAGCCCGAAGGTGGCCGGCCACAGCGAGGACTTGCGGGTCCAGTTGACCAGCTTCTCGACGGTGGTCAGCAGGACGCCGCTGGGCAGCTTCTCCTCGAGACCCATGTCAGGACCCCCCGTTCCTGTCGTTGCCCGGCGCCGGCGCGGTGGTCAGTCCCACACCAGCCCCCCACGGCGCCACTCGTAGGCGTAGGCGATGAAGATCGTGCCGATGAAGACGACCATCGCGACCAGGCCCCAGACACCCAGCGCGTCGTTGGCGACGGCCCATGGGTAGAGGAAGACGATCTCGATGTCGAAGATGATGAACAGCATCGCCGTCAGGTAGTACTTGACCGGGAACCGGCCGCCGGTGAGCGGTTGGTCGACCGGCTCGATGCCGCACTCGTAGGCCTCCAGCTTCGCCCGGTTGTACCGGCGCGGACCGATGAACGGCGCCGCCGTCACCGAGAACAGCGCGAAGGCGGCAGCCAGGACGAACAGGCCGACCAGCGGGACATAGGTCGAGAGCATCAGCGGCACCCTACGGTGATGGTGGTCACGTTCCGTGGAGCGGGTCGTGACGGTGTCGACATGTCGGTCGCCATCACGCCACCCGGGCCAGCCGGGTCAGCGCGGCGACGGTCCGGTCGACGGCGTCGCCGTCCCGGCCGTCGGTGAGGTTGCCCATCAGCCGCAGCGCGCCGCGCACCAGCGCGGGGCGCTTGAGGCCGTGCGCGGTGGCGAAGCGCACCAGCTCCGGATGCCGCATCAGCGCCAGGAAGCCGGTGCCGAGCCGGTGGTGGCCGCCGTACTCCTCGGCCAGCCGCGCGGGGTAGCGGCGGAGCGCCACCTCGCGGGCCGGACCCTCCGGAGCGGCCAGCGCCTCGACCGCGGCCTCGGCGGCCATCCGGCCGGTCTCCATGGCGTAGCTGATGCCCTCGCCGTTGAAGGGGTTCACCGCGCCCACCGAGTCACCGGCGAGCAGCAGCCCCCGGGTGTAGGCGGGCTGGCGGTGGAGGGCCATCGGGAGACCGGCGCCGCGGACCGGCGTGACGGCGTGGTCCTCGTCGAGCTCCCACTCCGGCGGGAGGCCGGCCAGCCAGTCCCGGAGCACCGCGCGGTGGTCGACGTCGACCGCCCGGCGGGTGTCCAGCAGGCCGAAGCCGACGTTCGCCGTCCCGTCGCCCATGCCGAACACCCAGCCGTAGCCGGGCATCGACGCAGCGGACGGGCCGTCGGGGGTGAGGTCGAAGGAGATGTCGAGGTAGTCGTCCTCGCTGCGCGGGCTGGCGACGTACCGGCGGACGGCGACGCCCAGGGGCCGGTCCTCCCGGCGGAGCAGGCCGAGGGACTTGGCGAGCCGGCCGGACAGCCCCTCGGCGGAGATGACCAGGCGGGCCCGCCACGTTCGCGGGGCGCGCTCGTCACCGACCGTGGCGTGCACCCCGGCCACGCGCCCGGCGTCGTCGAGCAGCGGGTCGGTCACGGTGACGCCCTCGTGGACCCGGGCGCCGGCCGCGGTGGCGTGCCGGGCGAGCAGCTGGTCGAACTCGCGGCGGGTGCGGATCAGGCCGAAGTCCGGCCAGGACGACAGCCGGGGCCAGTCGACCTCCACGACCTGCCCGCCGCCGTGCACCCGGAGGCCCCGGTGCCGAACCCAGCCGGCGGTGGCCGACGTGTCGACGCCCATCGCCTGGAGGGCGGCGACCGCGCGCGGGGTGAGCCCGTCGCCGCACACCTTCTCGCGGGGGAACGACGCCTTCTCGAGGACCGCGACATCGAGCCCGGCGGTGGCCAGCCAGTAGGCGGCCGCCGACCCGGCGGGGCCGGCGCCGACGACGAGCACGTCGGCGGAGCGGTCCGCGGCGTCCGGCACGGACGGCGCTGCGCTCACCACGGTGACGACCTCCCCTCCACTCCGGCGCCGGCGAGGCGGCGCTTGTGAACAACTTCACAAGGTCGGACGGAGGAAGCCTATGCCCGAGGGCCGGCACAGCGCGAGGACCCCCGGCGAAACGGCTCGGCGGAGGACCTCGCAGGGTGCCGACCGCCGCGGGCGACGGGCGGCGCAGGGCCCGCGTCGCGCTTCCCCGGCCCGCCGAACGGGCACGTGCGGTCGCCCGGACCGGCGGGTGTCCGCGTGTCGGCGACCACGACTGCGCACTCGACGTCGGCGGGCGGTGGTGGACCCGCGCGCGGGCTCGGCCGGGGAGTTCAGGCGCGGGTGCCGCGGTGCAGCGCCACCACACCGCCGGTGAGGTCGCGCCACTCGACCCCCGCCCAGCCCGCCTCCTGCAGCCAGCCGGCCAGTTCCGGCTGCGCCGGCCAGGCCCGGATCGACTCCGCCAGGTAGACGTAGGCCTCGGGGTTGCTGCTCACCGCCTGCGCGATCCTGGGCAGCGCGCGCATGAGGTACTCGGTGTACACGGTACGGAACGGGGACCAGGTCGGGCTGGAAAACTCGCAGACGACCAGCCGCCCGCCGGTGCGGGTCACCCGGGCGAACTCCCGGAGCGCGGCCCGCGGGTCGGCGACGTTGCGCAGCCCGAAGGAGATGACGACGCCGTCCACGCTCGCGTCGGCCAGCGGCAGGGCCATCGCGTCCCCGGCCACCTTCGGCACCGGCCGGGCGCGGCCGGCCCGCAGCATGCCCTGGGAGAAGTCGCAGGCGATCGCCAGCACGCCGTCCGCGGCGAGCTCGACGGTGGAGACCGCCGTGCCGGCCGCGACGTCGAGCACCGTCTGCCCCGGCCCCGCGCCCAGCGCCGCGCGGGTGGCCCGCCGCCAGCCGGCGTCCAGCCCGCCGGAGAGCACCGTGTTGGTCAGGTCGTAGCGGCCGGCGACCCGGTCGAACATCGCCGCGACGTCGGCCGGCCGCTTGTCCAGCCCCGCCCGCATCCCCGCCGCCTCAGGTCGTGCACCGGTCGCCACGTCGGCGACGCTACCTGCGGGCCTCCTACCCTGGAGCCGTGACCACGGCCGCGCTCCGCCCGACGCCCTCGACGGCCGGTCCGGCGGGCACCCTGGTCACCACCCCCATCGACGACGACGCCGCCCTGCTCGACCTGGTCCCCGACATCGGCGCGCTGTCCTGGGTGCGGCGCGGTGAGGGCCTCGTCGGCTGGGGCGAGGCGGCCCGGCTGGAGGTGACCGGCCCCGGCGCGCTGGCCGAGGCCGACGCCTGGTGGCAGGCCCGGGTCCGCGACCTCGCCGTCGACGACCCGCTGGGCGTGCCCGGCTCGGGCGCCGTCGTCTTCGCCAGCATCGCCTTCGATCCCGCTGCCGGGACGTCGGTGTTCGTCGTCCCCGAGGTGGTCCTGGGCCGCCGCGACGGCCAGACCTGGCTCACCGCTCCCGCCGGCTGCGATCCGGCCGGCATCCTTGGCCCCGGAGCGCCGGTCGACGGCCCGGTCGGCCAGCTCCGCTACGCCGACGGGGCGCTGGACCCGGCGACCTGGTGCGCCGCGGTGGAGGCCGCCCTCGACCGGATCGCAGCCGGTCAGCTGGACAAGGTGGTGCTCGCCCGCGACCTGCTGGTCACCGCCGAGGCGCCGATCGACCCACGCCGGCTGCTCCGCCGGCTGACCGCCCGGTTCCCCGACTGCTGGACCTTCGCCGTCGACGGCCTGCTCGGTGCCACACCCGAGCTGCTGCTGCGCCGCACCGGGCGGGCGCTGTCCGCCCGGGTGCTGGCCGGCACGGCCCCGCGCGGCGCCGGCCGCGCCGACGAGCGGCTGGCCGATGCACTGCAGGCCTCCGCCAAGGACCGCGCCGAGCACGGCTACGCCGTCGCCTCCCTGGTCGACGCCCTCCGGCCGTTCTGCAGCACGCTCGACGTCCCGGCGGACCCGGTGCTGCTCACCCTGCCCAACGTGCGGCACCTGGCCACCGACGTGCACGGCCGGCAGCACCCGGCGGACGCCACCGGGCTGCTGGGCCTCGTCGGCGCGGTGCACCCGACGGCGGCGGTCTGCGGAACGCCGACCGACCGGGCGACGGCGGTCATCGCCGAGCTCGAGGGCATGGACCGCGGCCGCTACGCCGGACCGGTCGGCTGGCTGGACGGCCGCGGCGACGGCGAGTTCGGTCTGGCGCTGCGCTGCGCCGAGCTGACCGGCGCCGAGAACGGCCGGCAGGCCCGGCTGTTCGCCGGCTGCGGCATCGTCGCCGGCTCCGACCCGGCGGCGGAGCTGGCCGAGACCCAGTCCAAGTTCGCCGCCGTGCAGGCGGCGCTGGAGGACTGACCCGGCGCCGGGTCACCCGTTCGGGGTGCCGTGATTACAGCCACCACCACCGGGTGCCGACACCCCGGGGGTGACCACTCTGCTGCCCGCCCCGACGAGCTCCCCGGCGGCCGGCCGTCCGGCGGTGCGCCGGCGGCGGGTGCGCGCCGTGGCCGTCGCCGGGGCGGTCGCGGTCGCGGCCGCGGCGGCCATCGCCGTCGTGGTGGTCACACCCGCGTCGCCGCTGGGCAGGGGCACCTACTTCGCCGCGAGCCTGGCCATCGCCCTGATCGCCTGGTCCGGGGTGCGCACCCAGGCCGGCCACCGCCGCCGCGCCCTCCGGCTGCTGGCCCTCGGCCTGGCCGCCACCACCGTCGGCGACCTGCTCTGGCAGGTGCACGTCTGGATCGCCGGTAGCGAGCCCGACATCAGCATCGCCGACATCCTCTACCTGGGCGCCTACGCCGGCCTCGGCGCGGCCCTGCTGATGCTCACCGAGGGCAGCGCGCTGACCGCCAAGGCCAGGCTGCACGCCCTCCTCGACGGCGGGGCGGCCCTGGTCATCGCCCTGCTCGTCGTCTGGCAGGCCTCGGTGCAGAGCACGCTGAGCGACGACGGCCTGCCGCTGCTGACCAAGCTCGTGTGGGCGCTCTACCCGGTGTTCGACGCCGTGCTGATCGGCCTGGTCGCGCGCTGGTTCATGCTGCAGCACCGGGTCGGCGCCACCGCCCTGCTGCTCGTCACCGGCGCCGGCTGCTGGCTGGCCGCCGACCTGGGCTGGCTGCTCCTCGCCGCCCCGGCGGGCTTCAGCGGCTGGCTCACCGCCGGCTGGCTGCTGGGCGGCGGGCTGCTGGCCGCCGTGACCTTCCAGCAGCCACCCACCCCTGCGGCGACCGCGGCCGCCGATGCCACCGCGATGAGCCGCCGACGGCTGGCGCTGGCCTTCCTGCCGATGCTGGCGCCCTCGGTCCTGGGCGTCGCCGGCTGGCTGGACGGCCGCACCGTCGACCCGCTGCCCGGAGCACTCGCCACGACGGTGCTGGTGCTGCTGGTGACCGTCCGCGCCCAGCGGCTGCTGCTGGACTCCCGGCTCGCCGGGCAACTGGTGGCGTCCCAGGCGCGCCGGTCCGAGGCGCTGGCCCGCAACTCCTCCGACGCCGTCGTCGTGGTGGCCGCCGACGGCACGCTGACCAGCGGATCCCGCTCGCTGGCCACCCTGGTCGGGGTGCCGAGCCCGGCCGGCCGGCCGCTCGCCGACCAGCTCGCCGCGCTGGCGGTCGACCCCGCCACCGTGCGTGGCGTGCTCGAACGCGCCCGGCTGCACCCCGGCGCGGTCTTCGAGCTCGAGCTGCCCGGCCGCCGCCCCACGGGTGAGCCCGTGTGGTTCGGCGGGCGCGCGGTGTCCCTCCTGGACGATCCGGACGTGCGCGGGATCGTCGTCTCGGTGCACGACATCACCCGGCGCAAGGCCGCCGAGCACGAGCTCGCCCACCAGGCCTTCCACGACGAGCTGACCGGCCTGGCCAACCGCACGCTGTTCCTCGACCGGGCGGAGCAGACCCTGCGCCGCGCCGGCCGCAGCGGCGCCGCCCCGACCGTCCTCTGCCTGGACCTCGACGGGTTCAAGGACGTCAACGACAGCCTCGGCCACCTCGCCGGGGACGAGCTGCTCCGGACCGTCGCCGTCCGCCTCGAGGGCGTCGTCCGCGCGGCCGACACCGTCGCCCGGCTGGGTGGCGACGAGTTCGCCATCCTGGTGGACGGCACCAGCGGCGGGCTCACGGAGGCCGGCGCGCTGGCCGAGCGGGTGCTCGTCGTGCTCGGCGAGCCGATCGACCTGGAGGGCAAGCGGGTGAGCATCTCGGCCAGCGTCGGCATCGTCGCCGCGGAGCCGGAGGCCACGCCGCTGTCGCTGCTGCGGGACGGCGACATCGCGATGTACCGCGCCAAGGCCGGCGGCCGGAACCGGTGGGTGGTCTTCGCCCCGGACATGCGCACCGCCGCGCTGGAGCGGATCGAGCTCGAGCGCGAGCTCGGCGGCGCCGTGGCCGCCGGCCAGCTGCGGCTGGTCTACCAACCGGTGGTGGACCTCGCCGACGAGTCCGTGGTCGGCTTCGAGGCCCTGGTCCGCTGGGACCACCCGGAGCTGGGCGTGGTCGGCCCCGACCGGTTCATCCCGATCGCCGAGGAGTCCGGGCTGATCGTCCCGATCGGCCGGTGGGTGCTCACCGAGGCGACCCGCACGGTCGCCCGCTGGCAGCAGGCCCACCCCCGCACCCCCGCGGTGTCGATGGCGGTCAACGTCTCCGCCCGCCAGCTGGCCAGCAGCGCGCTGGTCGACCACGTCCGTGAAGCGCTCGCCGACAGCGGCATCGCGCCCTCCACCCTGGTGCTGGAGGTGACCGAGACGGCACTGGTCACCGACCCGCAGGCGGTGGCCGAGCAGCTCGCCCAGGTGCGCGCCCTGGGCGTGCGGCTGGCCCTGGACGACTTCGGCACCGGCTACAGCTCGCTGAGCTATCTGCGCCAGTTCGACGTCGACATCCTCAAGATCGACCGCTCGTTCGTCGGCACGATGACCGAACCCGGCGACGACGCCGCGATCCTGCACGGACTGCTGGAGCTCGGCCGGCGGCTGCAGCTGGAGATCGTCGCCGAGGGTGTCGAGCTCGAGGTCCAGCGCGACCTGCTGCGCGCCGAACGATGCGCGCTGGCGCAGGGCTACCTGTTCGCCCGGCCGCTGGACAGCGCGGACGCCGAGCTGTTGCTGGTGGCCGAGCGGCCGTTGATCGCGGACTGACCCCCCGGCTTCAGCGCAGCGCGGCCGCGGCCACCTCGCGCAGTCGGGTGGCCAGCGCGGCCTCGGCGCGCTGGTCGGTGCGGACGACGACGACCCGCGGCCCCCCGGCCGCGAGCGCGGCGCCCAGCTGTCCGGCATCGGTGACCGAGCCCGCCGCCCAGCCCAGGGCCCGGGCCACCGCGACCAGGTCGCGGCCGTGCGGGGTGCCGAACACCCGCCGGTAACCCGCCTCGTACTGCGGTTGCCCGGGCTCGAGCTGGGCGAAGATGCCGCCGCCGTCGTTGTCCGGGACGACCACGGTCAGGTCCGGCACCGGCTCCCCCTCCCCGGTGAGCAGGCCGGTCAGGTCGTGCAGGAACGTCAGGTCGCCCATCAGCGCGAACGCCGGCCCACCGTGCACCAGGGCCGCGCCGATCGCGGTGGACAGGGTGCCGTCGATGCCGGCGACGCCGCGGTTGGCCAGCACGGTCACGTCCCCGCGGGGCACGGCCAGCCGGTCGACGTCCCGGACCGGGGACGACGACCCCAGCACGAACAGCGCGCCGGCCGGCAGCGCGGCCACCACGTCGCGGGCCAGCCGCGCGGCGGTCAGGGCCGGCTCGGCGTCGAGCACCGCGTCGACCGCCGTGCCGACCCGGGCGGCGGCGGACCGCCAGCCGGCCAGCCAGGAGCTGTCGCCGGCCCCGTCCCCGGTCGGGACGCGGAGCCCGACGGCGGCGCTGGACCGGCCGGCGTCGGACCACCGCGGGGTGGCCGCGACCGTCTCCACCTCGACCCGGGGGTCGGCGAGGAGCGCGGCGACCGGGCGGGACAGCGTCGGGCGGCCCACCACGACCACCCGGTCCGGGCGGTGCTCGGCCAGCCACTCCGGCGCGCCCAGCAGCAGCACGCCGCCGCGCACGGCATCGCGGCCCCAGGCCCCGCTGCTGGGCTCGGCGACCACCGGCAGGACGCCGGCCGCGTCGTCCGCCGCGACCCGGCCCCACCCGGCCGGCCCGTCACCGGCCACCACCAGTGTCCGGGGCCGCCGTCGCGCCGGAGCGGGGGCGGCGTCCGCCGTCGGACGCGCCGCCGTCCACGGCGCCCCGTCGGCCCGGCCCGCCCAGGGGCCCTCGAGCGCGGCGGGCGGCTCCGCGCCGGGCATCAGCGGCTCGCGCAGCGCCATGTTCAGGTGTACCGGCCCCGGGTCGGCCGACAGGTCACCGCGGGCGACGAGCAGCGCGCGGGCGACGAGCGAGCGCCAGTACCTGTTCTGCTGCTCCTCGCGGCCCGCCTCCGGCACGCCCACGTCCACGGCCCAGCGGGCCGCGCCGCCGTAGAGACCGGGCTGGTCGACGGTCTGGTTGGCGCCGGTGCCACGCAGCTCGGGCGGCCGGTCGGCGGTCAGCGCGAGGAGCGGGACGCCGCTGTGCGAGGCCTCCAGGACGGCGGCGTGCAGGTGTGCCGTCGCCGTTCCCGAGGTGGTGAGCACCGGGACCGGCCGGCCCGCGGCCTTGGCCAGGCCGAGAGCGAGGAACGCCGCGGTGCGCTCGTCGATGCGCACGTGCAGCCGCAGCCGGCCGGCCGTCTCGGCGGCGGCCAGGGCCAGCGCGACCGGCGCGGACCGGGAACCCGGGGCGAGCACCGCGTCGGTGACCCCGCCGCGGACCAGCTCGTCGACCAGCACCCGGGCGAAGGCGGTGGACGGGTTCACGCCGCTCCCCCGGCCGACCGGACGGCGGCCAGCCGCTCGCGCCAGCGACGGTCGGTGCCCGGGTCGGCCGCGACCTCGGCGAGCCGGTCGGGCGCGGGACGGCGGACCGGCAGCGCGCCGCCGACCGGCAGCAGCGGCTCGGTGCTGACGTCGTCGGTGAACAGCGCGATGGTGGCCAGCCCGCAGGCGAAGGGCAGGTCGGGCAGCGCGGCCGCGAGCGCGACCCCCGCGGCGATCCCGACCGAGCTCTCCAGGGCGGAGGAGACCACGCACGGCAGCCCGTGCGCCTCCGCCACCTCCAGCGCCGCCCGCACCCCGCCCAGCGGCTGCACCTTCAGCACCACGACGTCGGCGGCCTCGCGCAGGTCGACGCGGCGCGGGTCGGCCGAGCGGCGCACCACCTCGTCGGCGGCGATCCGGACGTCGACCCGGCGGCGCAGCGCGGCCAGGTCGGTCAGCGTCGGGCACGGCTGCTCGGCGTACTCCAGGCCCACCCGGTCGAGCTCGCGCAGCCGGGACACCGCGGTGTCGACGTCCCAGGCGGCGTTGGCGTCGACCCGGATCGCGCCGTCCGGGCCGAGCGCGTCGCGCACCGCCTCCACCCGGGCGAGGTCCTCGGCCGGCGACTGCCCGGGCTCGGCGACCTTGACCTT
Source organism: Modestobacter lapidis (assembly GCF_054780755.1). Taxonomy (NCBI): domain Bacteria; kingdom Bacillati; phylum Actinomycetota; class Actinomycetes; order Geodermatophilales; family Geodermatophilaceae; genus Modestobacter; species Modestobacter lapidis. The sequence continues at coordinate 28,413 of NZ_BAAGVS010000009.1, forward strand.
CGCCGTCCGGCACCCCGACGCGGTCACGATCGCGTGCGCCCGTTCCGGGCCGACCGCCGGGACGGTGACGTTGACCGGCACGCTGGTGCGCAGCGGCGCCGGCCAGCCCAGGACGGCGGCCTCGGCGGCGGCGCCCCACCAGCGGCGACTCTCGGCCACGTCGTAGTCCCAGAACGGCGAGAACTCACCCCAGCCGGCCGGGCCGTGCACCAGCACCCCGTCGCGCACGTCGATGCCGCGGAACCGGGTGCGCAGCGGCACGCGGTAGACGTGCGCCACCAGCGCCGGCTCCGCGCCGCCGGCTGCCGGGGCGATCACGGGGTCAGCGTAGTTCGGAGCCCATCGGGGCCGCCGACGGTGCGACGTACCCTGGCTCCTCGTGGCCAGGCAGATGGAGCTCGTGCCGGCTCCCGGCCCGGACGACGCCGCCGCGGTGCTCGACACCGTCTGGCCCGCGCTGCGGTCCTGCCTGGACGGCGACGCCCCGCTGGCGGTGCTGCCCGCCGGCGCCGGCCCGGCCGCCGCCGCACGGGCGGTGCTGCGGCCCGGGGAACCGCTGGAGCCGGGCGCCGACCTGGTCGTGGTCACCTCCGGCTCGACCGGCGCCGGGCCAGCAGGTGGGGGAAAGGGCGTGCTGCTGTCCGCCGCAGCGCTGCGCGCCTCGGCCACGGCGACCCTGACCCGGCTGGGCGGTCCGGGCAGCTGGCTGCTCGCCCTGCCCACCTCGGCCGTCGGCGGGCTGCAGGTGCTGTGCCGCAGCGCGCTGACCGGCCGCACCCCGGCGGTGCTCGGCCACGGCGAGCCGCTGGCCGGTGCGCTGGCCCGCCTGCCGGCCGGCGACCGGCGCTACACCTCGCTGGTGCCCACCCAGCTGCGCCGCTTCCTCGCCGCGGAGCCCGAGGCGCTGGCCGCGTTCGACGGGGTGTTGGTCGGCGGCGCGGCCACCGACACCGCCCTCCTTCAGCGGGCCCGGGACGCCGGGGTCGCGGTGCGCACCACCTACGGGATGAGCGAGACCGCCGGCGGGTGCGTGTACGACGGCGTCCCGCTCGACGGGGTCGGCGTCCGGGTGGACGAGGCCGGCGTGCGGCTGGCCGGGCCGGTGCTGGCGCTCGGGTACCGCCTCGATCCGGCCGGCACCGCCGCGGCGTTCGCCGACGGCTGGTTCCGCACCCGGGACGCGGGCAGCCTGGACGACGACGGCCGGCTCACCGTGTCCGGCCGGCTGGACGACGTGCTGATCAGCGGCGGGGTCAACGTCGTCCCGCAGGCGGTCGAGGCCGCGCTGCGCGAGCACCCCGCGGTCGCCGACGCCGTCGTCACCGGCCGCCCGGACCCGGAGTGGGGGCAGCGGGTGGTCGCCGCCGTCGTCCCCGCCGCCGGCGCGGCGCCCACCCTCGACGAGCTGCGCCGCTGGGTCGCCGGGCGGCTCGGCCCGGCCGCCGCCCCCCGCGAGCTGCACACGGTCGGCGCCGTGCCGACCCTGCACACCGGCAAGCCCGACCGCCGCGCCGTCATCGCGTGGTTGACCGAAGGAGACCAGTAGTGGCCACCGCCGCCCAGTGGCTGGAGGGCGCCCGCCCCCGGACCCTGCCCGCCGCCGTCGCGCCGGTCTTCGTCGGCACCGGCGCCGCCGCCGCGCTGGACGGCTTCCGCCTCGGCCCCGCCGTCCTGGCGCTGGTCGTCGCGCTCGCGTTGCAGGTCGCGGTCAACTACGCCAACGACTACTCCGACGGCCGCCGCGGCACCGACGCCGACCGCGTGGGGCCCATGCGGCTGGTCGGCTCCGGCGTGGCCTCGCCCCGCCAGGTGCTCGTCGCCGCGGTGCTGGCCTTCGCCGTCGCGGCGCTCGCCGGGCTGGGCCTGGCTGCGCTGTCCAGCTGGTGGCTGGTGGCGGTCGGCGCGGTCTGCATCCTGGCCGCCTGGACCTACACCGGTGGGCCGGTCCCGTACGGCTACCGGGCGCTGGGCGAGGTCTTCGTCTTCGTCTTCTTCGGCCCGGTGGCGGTGGTCGGGACGACGTTCGCCCAGACCCGCAGCCTCGACGGGCTGGCCGTCGCCGCCGCGGTGCCGATCGGATTGCTGATCGTGGCGCTGCTGGTGGTGAACAACCTGCGCGACGTGCACGGGGACGCCGCCGTCGGCAAGCGGACCCTGGCCGTGCTGATGGGTGAGCAGCCGACCCGGGTGCTCTTCACCGCGCTGGCGGTCGCCGCCTTCGTGCTCGTCGCCCTGATCGGCGCGGCCCGCCCCTGGGCGCTGCTCGGCCTGCTGGCGCTGCCCCTGGCCGTGCCGCCGGTGCGGGTGGTGCTGCGCGGCGGGACGGGCCCGGTGCTGATCGGCGCGCTGAAGGCCACCGGCCAGCTGACCCTGGTCACCGGAGTGCTGTTCGGGGCCGGCCTGGCCCTGAGCTGAGGAACAGCCCGCACCGTCGGGGTGCGGTGACCGCCGGCAGCGTGCGGGCCGTGCGCACACCCTGCCCACGGGCGGCAGTACCGCTCCGGAGGGCCGAGCCGCTGCCTACAGTGACCGGGTGCCCGCCCAGTTCCTGCCCTTCCTCGCTGTGGTGGTGGTCCTCACCCTTGCCCCGGGCCCGGACATGGCCCTCGTCCTGCGCAACGGGGTGCGGGGCGGCGCCCGGGTGGCGTGGTGGACCGGGCTGGGGTGCTGCGCGGGCATCGCGGTCTACGCCGCGGCGTCCGCGATCGGCCTGGCGGCGATCCTCGCCGCATCGGCGACGGCCTTCATGGTTCTTAAGTTCGTCGGGACTGCGTACCTGGTCTATCTGGGCGTGATGACGTTGTGGCACTCGAGGCAGCAGCCGGAGGCAGCCGCCGCGGTCACCGCCCCGGCGCCGGCGCCCGTGGTGCGGCGGCGCGCTGCCTTCCGCCAGGGCCTGGTGAGCAATCTGCTCAACCCCAAGATCGCGTTGATCTTCCTGACGCTCATCCCGCAGTTCGTGTCCCCGGGGGAGCCGGCATCCACTACCGGCGTCCTGGCGGCCGCGTTCCTCGGCCTGGCGGTCCTCTGGTGGCGGCTGTTCTCGCTCGCGGTGGGCTCGTTGGGCCGGGCGCTGTCCCGGGAGCGGGTGCGCACCGCCGTCGAGCGGGTCACCGGCGCGGTGCTCATCGGTCTGGGCGTGCGGGTGGCACTGGCCAACGACTGACCGATCGCCGGCTGGCCGGCGAGGCGCACCCCGCCATCCCGCTCCCCCACCGCGACGGGGAACAGCTCAGCTCGCGGCGTCGTCGGTGTCGCTGCCGCGCAGCCGGGCGCGCAGCGCCTCCTTCGCCTCGGCCCGCGCGACGATCGCGGCGGTCAGCCGCTCGCGTACCGGGCGCAGCGCGAAGTACGCCACCGGCATGGCCAGCAGCACCCCGAAGAGCAGGCCGGGGAGGCCCGGGAGGCCGGCGAACCAGATCACGGCCACCAGCACCGCGACGATGGCCAGCCGGCCCAGCGTGTAGGCCAGCAGCCAGGGCAGCACCTTCGGCGCGGGGGCGCCGGGTGCGGCCTGCGCCCCGGTCGGGGCAGGTACGGACTGGTCAGCCATGACGGCCCTCCCACTTGGTCGACAGCACGACGGTCGTCCGGGTGCGGGCGACGCCTCTGATCCGGTTCAACGCGCTGATGGTGTCCTCGAGTGCCGCGATGTCGGACACCCTGACCTTGAGCACGTAGCCCTCGCTGCCGGCGACCCGCCAGCAGTCCTCGACCGAGGGCAGCCGGGCCATCGCCTCCTCGAGGCCGGTGTCGTCGACGGAGTCGCTCTCGATCACCCCGACCAGCGCGGTGACGCCCACGCCGACCGCCGCCGGGTCCACGACCGCCCGGTAGCCGGTGATCACCCCGGAGGCCTCCAGCTTGCCCACCCGCTCGTGGACCGACGGCGCGGAGAGGCCCACCTGCCGGGCGAGCTCGGCGTAGCTGGCCCGGCCGTTGGCCCGCAGCAGGCTGATCAACTGGTCGTCCACCGCGTCGATGACGTTCCTCCGCTCGCTGCCCTCCCCCGCACCCGGCCCCCTCGGAACCGGATCACCGCCGCCGAGTATCGCCGCGGACGTACATTGGACCGGACGAGGGGGGTGACCGGGTGGTCTTCCTGGTGATGTTGGTGATCGCGGTGGCCGTGGTCGTGCTGGTGGTGCGCGCTGGTGCGGCGCAGGGTGGTACCGGGGCGCCGTCCCGGCCGGCGCGTCCGTCCCGGCCGCCCCGGGCCGCGCGACCCACCCGGCCGGTGGCGCCCGACGACGACCCCGAGTTCCTGCGGGAGCTGGAACGGCGGGCCCGCCGGGACGACGGCGCCCCTAGCTAGCCTGCCACCTCCGGTGCGGCGGCGGAACGGCTGCGCCGCGTTCTCAGGCCTCCCGGGGACGGGGCTACGGCCGTCCCGGTGCGCGGCTCTCCCGATCCCTGGGGGTTCAGGCCGCGCTGGTGTCCTGCCGCGCCCGCTCCGCGCCACCGAACAACCGGCGCCAGGCCGACCGCTTCGGCGCCGGGACGTCGGCGGCCTGCGCGTCCGCATCTCCCGGCCAGCCGAGGCCGTCGCCGTCGCCGGGTGACCCCGGCCAGCCCAGGTCGCCCTCGCCCTCGGGCGTCGCCCCGGCGGCCGCCGGCCGGTGCGCGCCGGTCCGCGGGCGCTGCCGCGCCTCGAGCGCGGCAGCGACGAGCGGGTGCATCCCGGCCCCATCGCCGGCGGTGTGCCTACCCACGGTGATCCCACCGCCATCATTCATGCCGCACAGGATGACATGTCCGCCGCTCACGAACACTTACCCTACGGAGCGGCGCGGCAGGACCAGCCGATGAGGTGACGCTGCGTCACCAGATCCGGAACCGCGCGCCGGTGGGTCGGGTCAGCTGACGCCGCCGTAGCTGTGCAGCCCGGTGGACACCATGTTCACGTAGAGCAGGTTGAACACCATGACGGCCAGGCCCACCACGTTGACCCAGGCCGACGGGCGGCCCCGCCACCCGGAGGTGGTGCGGGCGTGCAGGTAGGCCGCGTAGACGACCCAGGCGATGAACGCCCACGTCTCCTTCGGGTCCCAGCCCCAGAAACGGCCCCAGGCGCTCTCCGCCCAGATCGCCCCGGCGATCACCGCGAACGTCCAGATCGGAAAGCCGAAGACGACCGTGCGGTGGGCGGTGCGGTCGAGCGCGGCGGCGCTGGGCAGCCGGGCCAGCATCGAGTTCGGCGGGATCTCGCCGGCCGGCTTCTCCTCGAACCGGGACCTCACCAGGTACAGGATGCTGGCCAGCCCGCTGACGAAGAAGATGCCGAAGCCCAGGATCGCCGTGCTCACGTGCACGGCCAGCCAGCTCGAGCGCAGCGCGGCGACCAGCGGCCCGGCCTCGGCGTAGAGGAACAGCCCGATGGCCACCATCGACAGCACCACCGGACCGAGCACGAAAACCCCGATGTGCCGCAGCACCGGCGCGCGTACGGCGAGCACCGTGAAGGCGACGACGGCCACGAGCACGGTCGCGGTGGCGAACTCGTACATGTTGCCCCAGGGCAGCCGGTCGGTGGCCATCCCCCGGGTCACCAGGACCGCGGCGTGGGTGAGCGCGCCCACCGCGGTCAGGCCCATCGCGGCCAGCCCCACCCGGCGGGCGCGCGGCGTCTCGGCCGGGGGAACCGCGACCGGGGGCACCGCGGCACCGGCGCCCACCAGCTCGCGCGAGGCGGCCGACCGGCGGGCCCCGAAGGCGAGCTCGGCGCAGAAGGCCACCACGGCCAGCGAGTACAGCGCGACGGTGATGGAGAACAGGGTGTCCGACAACGAGGCCAGGGACGGGTCGATCACGAGGGTGGGATCTCCTTCTCCGGGGCCGGGCCGTCGGCGGACGGCGCGACCGGCGCAGGACCGGGGTCGGGCGTGCGGTCGGCCCGGGCGGACAGGGCCGCCCGGAGCTCGTCGGTGAGTGCGGTGAAGCGCGGCCCGGTGTCGGCGCTGCCCCGGGTCAGTGAGCCGATCGACAGCACCGTACCCCCGCCGTCCGGGCCGGGACGGACCCGGGCGAACACCCGCTCCCGGCGGACCAGGAGCATCCCGAGCAGGCCGGCGAGCAGGGCGATCGAGGACCCGAGCACCCACAACTGCCCCGGGTCGTGGGACAGCTGCAGGGCGGCGAACTCCTTGTAGCCGGAGAAGGCGACCACGGTGCCGTCGGGCAGCGTCGTCGACTCACCGACCGACAGGTTGGCCGCACCGACCCGGTTCAGCCGCTCACGGTCGATCTGGGTCTGGTCCAGCGAGTAGACCGACTGCGGCAGGCCGGAGTCCAGCCCGAGGTAGCCCCGGTAGACGAAGACGGCGACCTGGGGGTCCAGCGGCCGCGGGTCGACCGAGGTCAGCACCCCGCCCTGCAGGACGCCGGTGGGGGCGAAGAAGCCCTGCAGCGCGAGCTGGTCGGTGGCGCCGGCACCGAGGTCGGGCAGCTTGAGCGCGCCCTCGCTGGCCATCGTCGACAGGTCCGCGGGCAGGAAGGGGGCGCAGATGTCGGTGAACGGCTCGTTCCCGGGCACGGTGACGGTGAAGCAGGGGCTGAAGCCGTGGCCGGTGACGTACACCCGGTCGCCACCGGTCCGCAGCGGGTCGTTGACCCCGATGGTGGTCGCCCGGCCCTCCGCGCCCGGCGGGCCGTACTCGATGTCGGCGGTGAACGACGCCGCGGTGCGGTCCTGCTCGTACTCGGCCCGGAAGTCGGTGAGGTCCACGCACAGCGGCGAGAGGTCGGAGGTCTCGACCAGGGGCCCGGTGGAGTAGGTGTCGTACTGCTGGAAGGAGTTGCAGAACCCCTGCCCCTCGGTGACCAGGATGCTGCCCTCGTAGCCCCACAGCTTGCCGCCGGCCAGGCCGAGCAGCAGCGCCAGCAGGGACAGGTGGAACAGCAGGTTGCCGGTCTCCCGGAGGAACCCCTTCTCCGCCGACACCTCCGGCCCGTTGCCGCTGGACCCGGCGGAATGGGCACCGCGCCCCTCGCGCCGGGCCACCCGGTAGCGCCGGACCCGCAGCTCCTCCTCGGCGACGTCGAGCGCCAGGTCCGGGGCCAGCGACGTGACGATCTCACCGGATTCCGGCAGCCGGTGCAGGTGCCGCGGCGCCACCGGCGGCGGGGCCAGCGAGGCGCGGGCGTGCTCGGCCGCGCGGGGCAGCACGCAGCCGATCAGCGAGATGAACAGCAGCAGGTAGATCGCGGCGAACCACGGCGAGCTGAAGACATCGAAGGCGTACAGCCGGTCCAGGACCGGTGCCAGCGTCGGGTGCTCGGCGAAGTACCGGTTGACGCTGGCCTGCGACAGCGACCGCTGCGGCAGCAACGAGCCGGGGATGGCCGCGACCGCCAGCAGGAACAGCAGCATCAGGGCGGTGCGCATCGCGGTCAGCTGCCGCCACCAGCGCAGCAGCCGGCCGGTCACGAGGCGGTGCAGCGGGGGCCGGGGCGGCGGGGTGGGCTGTGCCTCCGGCCGGGGCGGGGCAGTCAGACTCACAGGGGCGCGCCCTCGCCCAGCCCGGTCGCGGCCAGCCAGCTGCGCAGCCACTGCATCATCTCGGTCCACGCGCCGGTCACCAGCAGCAACCCGACCAGCACCAGCATCGCGCCGCCGACCCGGGTGACCGCCGCGGCGTGCCGGCGGAGGAACGTGGTCGCCCCCATCGCCCAGCGGGCGCCCAGGGCGACGAGCACGAAGGGCACGCCCAGCCCCAGGCAGTACGCGACACCCAGCAGCGCGCCGCGGGTGGCGGTGGCCTCGGTGAACGCCAGCACGTTCACCGCCGACAGCGTGGGGCCCAGGCACGGCGTCCAGCCCAGTCCGAAGACGACGCCCAGCAGCGGGGCGCCGGCCAGCCCGGCGGCCGGCCGGGCGGTGAGCTTCCGGGTGCGCTGCAGCATCGGCAGCCAGCCGAGGAAGGCCAGCCCGACCACGACGGTCACGACGCCCATGACCCGGGTGATCACGTCCTGGTGCTCGAGCAGGAGCCGGCCCAGCCCGCCGAACAGCGCGCCGAACGCGACGAACACGGCGGTGAAGCCCAGCACGAAGAGCACCGCGCCGAGCACCATCCGGCCGCGGGGCGAGCGCTCGTCGACCGCCGCCCGGACCTGGGTGGCGGTGGCCCCGGCGGCGGCGGGCGCGGCTGCGGGAACCGGCGCCGTGGTCCGGGCGCCGGTGCCGACCAGACCGGTGACGTAGGACAGGTACCCGGGGACCAGCGGCAGCACGCACGGCGAGGCGAAGCTGATCAGCCCGGCCAGCGCGGCCACCGCGGCGGCGACCAGCAGCGGCCCGTCGGTGACCAGACCGGTGACGGTCTCCCCCACTCCTCAGCCCTCCCCGAGCACCCGGTCGAGCACCGCGCGCAGGTCGTCCTGGCGCACCTCGCCGGTGTACACCGCGGCGACCCGGCTCTGCCGGTCGAGCACGATCGTCGAGGGGATCGCCGTCGCCGGGTAGTCGCGGAACGCCAGCGCGGTCTCGCCGGTGGGGTCGAACAGCGAGGGGAACGTGATGGCCTTGCTCTCGAGGAAGGCGCCGGCCAGCTGCTCGTCGTCCTTGACGTTGAGGCCGAGGAACTGCACGCCCTCGTCCCGCACCTCCTCGTACACCTCCTGGAACTGCGGCGTCTCCACCCGGCAGGGCGCGCACCACGACCCCCAGAAGTTGAGGACGGCGACGTCCCCGACCAGTTCGGTGGAGGAGAAGTCGCCACCGCCGAGCAGGGTGCCGGAGAACTCCGGGGCGGCCGCCCGCTCGTCGACGGGGATCACCTCGCCGGCCGGGGTGCCCTGGACGAAGCGGAACTCGCCGCCGTTGGCGACGTCGACCTGACCCTCGCCGGTCGAGCAGCCGGCGAGCGCGCCGACCGCCAGCAGGGCGAGGAGGAGCGCGCGGGCCGACCTACGCACCGGGCACCACGCCCGGTGGGGTCGCCCCGGCCGGCTCGGCGTAGCCGATCCGGTCCAGCTGGTCGCCCACGTAGGTCAGCGAGGTGACGCTGGCCAGTCCGCACTGCCGGCGGCGGGGGTCGTGGACGTACCGGCGGGCCTCCAGGTGCAGCCGGAGCGTCCAGATCGGCAGCTGGTGGCTGACGCACACCGCCTCGCGCCCGCGGGCGGCGTCCCGGGCGGCCTCGGCCGCGGCGAGCATCCGGGCGGCGATCTCCACGTACGGCTCGCCCCAGGACGGGCGGAACGGGTTGCGCAGCCGCCACCAGTTGGCCGGGCGCCGCATCGCACCGTCGCCCACACCGAAGGTCTTGCCCTCGAAGTCGTTGCCGGCCTCGATCAACCGCCCGTCCGTGGCGATCGGCAGGTGCAGGGCGTCGGCGATCGGCTGCGCGGTCTGCTGGGCGCGCTCCAGCGGGCTGGCCACCAGGTGGGCGATGTCCTTGCCGGCGAACCACTCCGCCGCGGCAAGGGCCATCGCCTCCCCGGTGACCGAGAGCCGGAACCCGGGCAGCCGGCCGTAGAGCACCCCCGCCGGGTTGTGCACCTCACCGTGCCGCATCAGGTGGACGACGGTCGTCTCGCCGCCAGAATGGCCATTCTGGCGGGAACCCGGCTCGCTCACGGGGACAGTTCCTGGGCGTCGTTCGCGGCGGCGGTCTGCGCGCCGCCCCCGGCGGCAGCTGCGGCCCGGGCCGCAGCGGGCAGCGCGGCGAGCACGTGCTCGACGGCCGCGTCGTCCAGCGCGGCGTTGACGAACCACGCCTCGTACGCCGACGGTGGGAGGTAGACCCCGGCGGCCAGCATCGAGTGGAAGAAGGCGGTGTGCCGGGCGGTGTCCTGGCTGCGCGCGTCCTCGAAGTCGCGCACCTGGCGCTCGTCGGGCACGAAGAAGACGGAGAACATCGAGCCGGCCTGCTGCACCCGGTGCGGCACCCCGGCGGCGAACAGCGCCGCGCTCGCCGCGCCGCGCAGCACGGCGGCCACCTCGTCGCAGCGGGCGTAGACGTCGTCGGTGCACAACCGCAGCGTGGTCAGCCCCGCGGCCACCGCGACCGGGTTCCCGGCCAGCGTGCCGGCCTGGTAGACCGGGCCGGCCGGGGCGAGCTGCTCCATCACGTCGGCGCGGCCACCGAAGGCCGCGGCCGGCAGCCCACCACCCATCACCTTGCCGAAGGTGAACAGGTCGGCCTCGACCGGCTCGAGCCCGTACCAGCCCGAGCGGGACACCCGGAACCCGGTCATCACCTCGTCGACGACCAGTAGCGCCCCGTGCGCGGCGGTGATCCGGCGCAGGTGGGCGTTGAAGCCGTCCAGCGGCGGGACGACGCCCATGTTGCCGGGCGACGCCTCGGTGATCACGCAGGCGATCCGGTCGCCCTTCTCGGCGAACACCGCCTCGACGGCGGCGACGTCGTTGTAGGGCAGGACGACGGTGTCCGCGGCCGCCCCGGTGGTCACGCCCGGGGTGTCGGGCAGGCCCAGCGTGGCGACGCCGGAGCCGGCCGAGGCCAGCAGCGCGTCGACGTGGCCGTGGTAGCAGCCGGCGAACTTGACCACCAGCGGCCGGCCGGTGGCCCCGCGGGCCAGCCGGATCGCCGACAGCACCGCCTCGGTGCCGGAGTTGACCAGCCGCACCCGCTCCACCGGCGCGACCCGGGAGGCGATCTCCTCGGCCAGGTCGACCTCGCCCGCGGTGGGCGTGCCGAAGCTGAAGCCGCGGCGCGCGGCGGCCGTGACCGCGGCGAGCACCTCGGGGTGGGCGTGGCCCAGGATCATCGGCCCCCAGGAGGCCACCAGGTCGACGTAGCGGCGCCCGTCGACGTCGGTGAGCCAGGGCCCGCTGCCCTCGGCCATGAACCGCGGCGTGCCGCCGACGGCCCGGAAGGCCCGTACCGGTGAGTTGACGCCGCCCGGGGTCACCCGTCCGGCCCGGTCGAACAGCTGCGCCGACACGGGCGCCTCATAGGGGTATGGCTCGCTCACGGTCCCACTCTCCCAGGCTCGGCTGTGTGCCCGGCGCCCGCTCCTTCAGCGCAGCCAGCGGGCTGCCTCGACCGCCCAGTACGTCAGCACCGACCCCGCGCCCGCGCGGCGGATGGCGGTCAGCGTCTCCAGGATCGCCCGCTGCCGGTCCACCCAGCCGTTCGCCGCGGCCGCCTCGACCATCGCGTACTCCCCGCTGACCTGGTAGGCGCTGACCGGGACGTCGACGGCGTCGGCGACCCGGGCGACGATGTCCAGGTAGGGGCCGGCCGGCTTCACCATGACCGCGTCCGCGCCCTCGGCGAGGTCCTGGGCGACCTCGCGCAGCGCCTCGTCGGCGTTGGGCGGGTCCATCTGGTAGGTCGAGCGGTCACCGAACTGCGGCGCACCCTCGGCGGCCTCGCGGAACGGGCCGTAGAAGCCGGAGGCGTACTTGGCCGCGTAGGCCAGGATCGGCGTCTCGGTGTGCGCGGCGCTGTCCAGCCCGGCGCGGATGGCCGCGACCTGGCCGTCCATCATCCCGCTGGGGGCGATGACGTGGGCGCCGGCCCGGGCCTGGGCGATGGCCACGGCGGCGTAGCGGTCCAGCGTGGGGTCGTTGTCCACGACACCGGCCGGGGTGACGACGCCGCAGTGCCCGTGGTCGGTGTACTCGCACAGGCACAGGTCGGCCATCAGCACCAGCTCGTCGCCCAGGTCGGCCCGCAGCTGCTGCAGGGCGACGTTGACCACGCCGTCCGCGGCGTCGGCCTGCGACCCGACCGGGTCCTTGTCACCCGGGATGCCGAAGAGCATCAGCCCGCTGATGCCGGCCTCGGCCGCCTCGTGCGCGGCCTTCCGCAGCGAGTGCTGGGTGTGCTGCACCACGCCGGGCATCGAGGTGATCGGCACCGGCTCGGAGATGCCCTGCTTGACGAACACCGGTAGCACGAGATCGGCCGGGGACAGCCGGGTCTGCGCCGTCCAGCGGCGCATGGCCGGCGTGCCGCGCAGCCGCCGTCCCCGGGCGAAGCCGGGGGTGGCCCCGCCCTGCTGCGCTGCCCCGCCCGCCGCACCCGGGCGGCTCACTGGGGCTCCCCGGCCTCCGCCTCGGCCCGCCGGGCCTGGGCGAACTCCGCCAGGGCGTCGACCAGCGGGCCGACGGCCGCGGTCTCGGGCTGCACGTCGACCCGCAGGCCGAACTCGGTGGCGCTGGCCGCGGTGGCCGGGCCGATCACCGACACGACCGTGCGGGCGTGCGGCTTGCCGGCGATGCCGACGAGGTTGCGCACGGTGGACGACGACGTGAAGCAGACCGCGTCGAAGCCACCGCCCTTGATCGCCTCACGGACCGCCGCGGCCGGCGGCGCGGCCCGCACGGTGCGGTAGGCGGTGACGTCGTCGATCTCCCAGCCGCGCTCCTTCAGGCCCGCGGCGAGGGTCTCGGTGGCGATGTCCGCGCGGGGCAGCAGCACCCGGTCGATCGGGTCGAACACGTCGTCGTAGGGCGGGAAGTCGACCAGCAGGCCCTCGCTGGACTGCTCGCCGGAGGGCACCAGCTCGGGCACGATGCCGAAGTCGCGGACCGCCTGGGCGGTCGGCTCGCCGACGCAGGCGACCTTCACACCGGCGAAGGCCCGGGCGTCCAGGCCCAGCTCGGTGAACTTCTCCCGGACCGCCCGCACCGCGTTGGTCGAGGTGAACACGATCCAGCCGTACCGCCCGGTGACCAGGCCCTTGACCGCGCGGTCCATCTGCGCCGGGCTGCGGGGCGGCTCGACGGCGATGGTCGGGACCTCGACCGGGACGGCGCCGTAGGCGCGCAGCCGGTCGCTCATCTCGCCGGCCTGCTCCCGGGTGCGCGGCACGAGCACGCGCCAGCCGAACAGCGGCCGGCTCTCCCACCAGGAGAGCTTGCCGCGCTTGTCCACGGCCGAGCCGACGGTGGCCACGACCGCGCCGCTGAGCGAGTCGAGCCCGGCGGTCTTCTCCGCCACCGCGGACAGCTTGGCGACGACGCTCTTCTGCGCCGTCCCGGTGCCCCCGACGGTGACCACCACCGGGGTGCCGGCCGACAGGCCGCCCTCGATGAGGCCGGCCGCCGTGGCTGGGAGCTGCTCGGCGTCGGCCGTCAGCACCAGCGTGCTCCCGGTGCCGGCGGCGGCGGCCGCGAGCGCGGCCAGGTGGGCCGGGCCGTCGGCGTGCGTGTCGCTGCCGGCGACCGGACGCAGGTCGGCCTGCACCGAGGTGCCCCCGAGCGCGACGCCGGCGTACGCCGGGACGGCGGTGCCCACGGCCACGCCGGGGACCACGTCGAACGGCACGCTGGTGCGGGTGACGGCGAGCGTCTCCTTGACCACCGGGTCGCTGGTGAACGGGTCGCCGGCCACCAGCCGCACGACGGTGTTGCCGCTCTTGGCCGCGGTGACGGCGGCCTTGGCGATCTCGGTGGCCTCGCCGGTGGCGGTGCTCAGCTCGAGGCCGGGGTGCGCCTCACGGACGGCGTCCTGCACGGCCGCCGAGACGTCGGCATCGACCAGCACGAGATCGGCGGCGGCCAGGGCCGCGCTCGCCCGGGCGGTGAGCAGCCCCGGATCGCCGGGACCTGCTCCGACGAAGACGATGGTGCCCTTGCTGCCGGTCTGCTTGCGTGAGCGCGTCATCGCGTGCTCCTGTTCCTGCCCCTGGACGGGGTCGCTGCGGGTGGTACGGGACGGATGGGGGAAGCAGGCGCGGGGCCCGCGGGCACGGTCATCGACCGGCCGACATCAGGGCGGCGGCGCCCCGGTCGAGGAGCTCGGCGGCGAGCGCGCGGCCCAGTTCGGCCGCCTCGGTGGCGGGCCCGCTGGTGGAGCCGCGGACCCCGTCGCTGCCGTCGAGGGCGGTGACGGAGGCGCGCAGGTACAGCTCGGCGGTGCCGTCCTCGGCCTCGGCCAGTTCGGCGTAGGCGGCCACCGGTGCGCTGCAACCGGCCTCGAGGGCCGCCAGCACCGCGCGCTCGGCGACCACGCAGGCACGGGCGGTGGGGTCCTCCAGCACGGCGAGCAGCTCCCGGACCCGGCGGTCGTCGGTGCGGCACTCGACGGCGAGCGCGCCCTGGGCCGGCGCCGGCAGCACCTGGATCGGGTCCAGGACCTCGGTCACGGCGCCCAGCCGACCCAGCCGGGCCAGCCCGGCCCGGGCCAGGACGACGGCGTCCAGGTCACCGGGGCCGTCCTCGGGCCGGCCGGCGACCCGGCCCAGCCGGGTGTCGACGTTGCCGCGGATCGGAACGATCTCCAGCCCGAGGCCGAGGGCGCGCAGCTGGGCCATCCGCCGCGGGGCGCCCGTGCCGACGCGCGAGCCCGGCGGCAGCTCACCCAGGGTGCGGCCGTCGCGGCCGATCAGCACGTCCCGCGGATCCTCCCGCGGCGGGACGGCGGCCAGGGCGAGGTCCGGCTCCGGTGCGGTCGGCAGGTCCTTGTAGCTGTGCACCGCCAGGTCGACCGTGCCGGCGCGCAGCGCCTCGCGCAGCGCGGTGACGAACACGCCGGTGCCGCCGAGCTGGCTGATCGCGGCCTGCGAGCGGTCGCCGTAGGTGCTCACGTGCACGAGCTCGACCGGCACGCCGGTGGCTGCGGTGAGCGCGTCGGCGACGTGCTGGGACTGGGTCAGCGCGAGCCGGCTGGCGCGGGTGCCCAGCCGCAGCGCCTGCTGCTGCACCGGGGTGGGCGTGCCGCTCACGAGGTACCCCCGGGGCGGACGTCGACGTCACCCAGGCGCAGGTCCAGGGCGGACAGCCGGGTGCCGGCCGGCAGGTCCGGGTCGAGCGCGACCGCGTCGGACAGCGTGGCGGTGTCGCCGTCGACGCCGATGCCCAGCCCGAACAGGGCCCGGAGCGCGTCGGCGTAGTCGGTGCCGCCGGGCGAGCCGGCCAGCTCCTTCACCCGCACGGTGGGCTCGTGCAGCAGCTTGTCGACGACCCGGCGGACGGTCCGGGCGATCTCGTTGCGGGCCCGGGAGTCGAGGTCGGGCAGCCGGGTGGACAGCCGCAGCAGCTCGGCGTCGACGACCTCGGCGGCCTGGCTGCGCAGCGCGGAGACGGTCGGTGCCACGGCGGCGGCCTGCCGTTCGGCCCGCAGCAGCGAGGTCTCCAGCTCCACCAGGGCGTACGCGGCGGCGACGTCGTCGGCAGCGACCGAACCGGCCACCGGCCGGCCCGGGTGCGCGGCGCGCTCCCCCTGCAGCATCGCCAGGTCCACGACGTGCACGCCGGGCAGGCCCGCCACGGCGGCGTCGACGTCGCGCGGCAACGCCAGGTCGACGATCACCAGCGGCCGGCCGGCGCGCCCGGCCAGCGCCGCGCCGACGACGTCGGTGCCGACCACGGTGCCGGTGGCGCCGGTGCAGGTGACCAGCACGTCCGCGGCGGCGATCTCGTCCGGCAGCGTCTCGAGGTCGGCCGAGCGGCCGCCGATCGACTCGGCCAGCCGCGCGGCGCCCGCCGGCGTCCGGCTGCTCACGGTGACGACGGCGCCCCGGCGGGCCAGGGTGGTGGCGGCAAGCGCGCCCATCGAGCCGGCGCCGACGACGAGCACCGGCCGGCCGGCCAGGTCACCGAGGGTCGCGCCGACCCGGTCGAGGGCCACCGACACCAGCGACGCACCGGCCTTGTCGATGCCGGTCTCGGCGTGCACCCGCTTGCCGACCCGCAGCGCCCGCTGGGCGATCGGGTGCAGCTCGCGGCCCACCGTGCCCTCCTCCTGGGCGAGGGCGTAGGCGGCGCGGAGCTGGCCGAGCACCTGGGTCTCCCCGACGACCATCGAGTCCAGCCCGGCGGCGACGGTGCACAGGTGCCCGATCGCCTGGTCCTCGTAGTGCACGGTGACGTAGGGCGCCAGCTCTTCGACGGTGGTGCCGGCGTGCCGGGCGAGCACCCGGCTGACGTCGGTGACCCCGCCGTGGAAGCGGTCGACCTCGGCGAACACCTCGATGCGGTTGCACGTGGCCAGCACGAGGGCCTCGGAGACGTGGTCGGAGCCGACCAGCTCGTGCAGGGCCTTCACCCGGTCGTCGCCGGACATGCTGACCTGCTCGAGCAGGGCGACCGGCGCGGTCTGGTGGCTGATGCCGACGGCGAGCAGGCTCACCGGGCACCTCCTGCGCCGGCCGGGACCGGGACGACCACGGGCGGTGGGCCGCCGTCGCGCTGCTGGTCGAGGAAGGCCAGCACCTGGAGCTCGACGGACAGGTCGACCTTGCGGACGTCGACGCCCGCGGGGACGGACAACGCCACCGGCGCGAAGTTCAAGATGCTCCTCACCCCGGCCGCGACCAGTCGGTCGCAGACCGACTGGGCCACCTCGGCCGGTGTCGTGATGACCCCGATGGAGGCCTGCGTGCCGGCGACGACCGACTCCAGTTCCTCCACCGGACGGACCGTGCACCCGCTGACCCGGTCGCCGACCCGGGCCGGATCGGCGTCCAGCAGGCCGACGAACTCGAACCCCCGGCTGGCGAAGCCGGCGTAGTCGGCCAGCGCCGCGCCCAGCCGGCCCATCCCGACCAGCACGCACGCCCGGGACCGTTCGACGCCGAGCGCCGCGCTGAGCCGCTCCTGCAGCCCGGCCACGGAGTAGCCGACACCCCGCACGCCGCAGGGCCCGAGGTAGGAGAGGTCCTTGCGCAGGCCGGCCGGGTTCACGCCGGCGGCCGCGGCGAGCTCACCGGAGGAGACGTGGCTGCGGCCGCCGTCGGCGAGGCCGGCCAGCACCCGTAGGTACACGGCCAACCGGGCGACGGTGGCCTCCGGAACGATCCGGGGCCGCGACTGGGTCACGGGGCAGACTCCACAGCGGTCCGATCACGGTCCGGCGGTGGCCGGCGCGGTCGGGAGGACTTCGAGGGCGCGGGCACGTGGCGGCCCGGCAACGTCACGGTAACCGCTTGTGAACGCAGGTACAAAGTCGCGACGTGCGTCTGCGCAGGTCGGCGGATCCGGCTGTGGCGCATGCCACCGTAGCCGAGGGCCGCGCCGGGCCCGTCAGCCGGTGCCGAGGTCGCGACGCAGCCGTGCCACGTCGACGGTGAAGTAGCTGTGCTCACGGCCGTCGAGCAGGACGACGGGCACCCGGTCGCCGTACTCGGCGCGCAGGTCGGCGTCGGCGTCGACGTCGACCAGCCGCGGTACCAGCCCGGCCTCGTCGGCCAGCCGGTTGAGGGTCTCCGCCGCGACCTCGCACAGGTGGCACCCCGCGCGGGTCAGCAGTTCCAGGCGCGGTTCAGGCACCGCCCACCTCCTCCCGCGGGTCGATGGTCAGCCCGTCGTCGTCGTCCCGGTCCGGGCCGTCGTCGCGCCCGGCCGCCGCGGCCGCGCGCTCCAGCCCCAGCTCCCGCAGCCGCGCCCGGCTCACCTTGCCCGCCAGGGAGTGCGGCAGCTCGGGCACGAAGTGCACGCCGGTGGGCACCTTGAAGCGGGCCAGCGACGCCCGCGCGTGCTCGAGCAGCGCGGCCTCACCGACCGGCTCGCCGGGGTTCCGGACGACGACGGCGTGCACGGCCTCACCGGTGCGCGGGTCGGGCACGCCGATCACGGCGCTCTCCGCCACCCCGGGATGGGCGTCGAGGACCCGCTCCACCTCGCCGGGGTAGACGTTGAAGCCGCTGACCAGCACGAGGTCACGACGGCGGTCGACCAGCCGCAGGTCGCCGTCGGCGTCCCGGTAGGCGATGTCACCGGTGAGCAGCCAGCCCTCGGCATCGGGCCCGTCCGCGCCGTCGGGCCAGTACCCGGAGAACAGGTTGGGCCCGCGGGCGCACAGCTCGCCGGCCTCCTCCCCGGAGCTGCCGGGGGCGTCGTCGCCGTAGGGGTCACCGAAGACGCCGGCGCGGACCCGGCTGCCCGGGTCGTTCCCGGCCACCGGGCCGCCGGCGGTGTCCCGCAGGACGAGGTCGACGCCGGGCAGCGGCCCGCCGATGCACTCGGCCTTGGCCCGCCCGGTCGCCAGGGTGCTGGCCAGCACCGGCGCCGCCTCGGTGAGGCCGTAGCCCTCCCACACCGTCACGGCCGCGCGGTCCCGCATGCCGGCGAACACCCCCGCGGGCAGCGGGGCGGCGCCGCAGGAGGCGGTGCGCACCGCAGTGCAGGCGCGCCGCAGCGCGGCGTCGCCGACGGCGTCGGCCACGGTCAGCCAGGCCGCGTACATCGGTGGCGCGCCGGGGATCGCGGTGACCGCCTCGTCGACCATCAGCTGCAGCGTCGCGACCGGGTCGAACTCCGGCACCAGCACCGCGCAGGCGCCGGTCGCGGCGACCAGCCCGAAGCCGGCGTTGAGGCCGTAGACGTGGAACAGCGGCAGCACGACGAGCACCCGGTCGTCGGCCCGGACCGGCGGCGGGTCGAGAGCGAGGCACTGCTGCTGGTTGGCGAGCAGCGCGGCGTGGGTGAGCATGGCGCCGCGCGGGCGGCCCGTCGTCCCGCTCGTGTAGGCCAGCAACGCCAGCGCACCCGGGTCGTCCGGCGCCGGCGGCGGCGGGCCGTCGGCGGCCGGCGGGCCGGCGATCACCGGGACACCGGCCACCGCCGCCCCGGCCGCCCCGGCCACCAGCAGCCGCGCGCCGGAGTCGGTCAGCAGGTGGGCGGTCTCGTCCTCGGTGTAGGCGGTGTTCACCGGCACCACGACCAGGCCGGCCCGCAGCGCCCCCACCGTGGCCAGCACCCAGTCGATGCCGTTGCGCAGCTGGACGGCGACCCGGTCGCCGGCGGAGAGGCCACGAGCGGCGTACCCGGCGGCGGCCCGGTCGACGAGGGCGTCGAGTTCGGCCCAGGAGATCCGCCGGTCACCCTCCACCAGCGCCGGCGATCCGCCCCGCGCCGCGGCGGCCCGGTGCACCAGGCCGTCGAACGTGCGGGCGCCCCCAGCGGGTCCGCGAGCCGGCACCGGTACCTCCCGAGGTCGCGCGCGCACCGCCGCCGGCGACGCCGCGTGGACGCAGCGCCCCGATGTTGTCACCATGGTCGTCGGCCCGCAGCGCGCGATCTCGGCGGGAGCCCGAGCCATCCGGCTCGGCGGGGCGGACGAGGAGGTTCCACCGGCATGTCCCGCCCCCGGCCCGTGGCGTCCCGGCCTGCCGCCGGCGCCCCGGAGCAGGTGGCCGCGCGGCCGGTGCCGCGTCCCCGGACCGACCCGGCACGGCCCGCCGGCGCCGCGCCCGGTCCACGTGCGCGCCCGGCCGCCGGGGCGGGCCCGCCGCTGGCTCCCCGCCCGTCGCCGTCCGGGGTGGGGATGGTGGCATCCGCGTCCGAGCCCGCGCCCGAGCACCACGACCAGGTGGCGGTGTGGGAGCTGGTGCGCCGCGCGCAGGCCGGTGACGCCGAGGGCTTCGGCCTGCTCTACGACCGGTACGTCGACGTCGTGTTCCGGTTCCTGCTGCACCGGGTGGCCGACCGGCCCACGGCCGAGGACTTCACCAGCGAGACCTTCGTCCGGGCGCTGCGCCGGATCGACTCGCTGTCCTTCCAGGGCCGCGACGTCGGCGCCTGGCTGGTCACCATCGCGCGGAACATCGTGCTCGACCACGTGAAGAGCAGCCGGTTCCGGCTGGAGGTCACCACCGCCGACATGCGGGACGCCGACCAGGTCACCGCCGGCCCCGAGGAGTCGGTCCTCCGGTCGATGGCCGACGTCGAGCTGCTGGCCGGCGTGCGGCAGCTGTCCGTCGACCAGCGCGAGTGCGTGGAGCTGCGCTTCCTGCAGGGCCTGTCGGTCGCCGAGACCGCCGCGGCGATGGGCAAGAAGGAGGGTGCGGTCAAGGCCCTCCAGCACCGGGCCATCCGGCGGCTGGCAGCGCTGCTGCCCGAAGGCCTGCTGTGACGGGTGTTGCCCAGATCACCGGCGAGCACCCCGTAACCGCACCGGCTCCCCGCTCGTTGACCACCCGCCGGAGAAACGCTGCCACGGAGCGTCGACACGGAAGAGATCTGCTTGCGCGCACTGCGCAACGACGACCGCCGGGGGGAGAGCGATGAGTCTGTCGCGCCACGACGGCCCCGGCCGCGCTCCGCATCACTCCCCCACGCCGCGCGAGGACGCCCTGGTGGTGCGGCTGCAGTCGGTCGGCACGCGGCTCGCCGCCGCCCCGGCGGAGGAGCACCGCACCGCCACCCGCGCGCGGCTCGTCGCCATGGCCGCCGTCCGCCCGCCCGGCGGCGGCGCCGTCCGCGCGCCGGTCCCGCTGCCGCGTCTGGCCCGGCTGCTCCGTGGCGGGTCCCGTCGGCGGGGCCGCCTGAGCGCGGGCCTGGCCGGGGCGGCGCTCGCCGTCAGCGCGCTCGGTGGGGTGCTGGCCGTCTCCCAGGACGCCGCCCCCGGCGACCTGCTGTACGACGTCAAACGCGGCGGCGAGCAGACCCGGCTGGCGCTGGCCAGTGATGCCACCCGCGGGCGCACGCTGCTGCAGTTCGCCAGCACCCGGCTGACCGAACTGACCGCGCTCACCCGCGATCCGGCCACCGCGGTGCCGGCCGCCGCCCCCGGTCCGGCCGGGACGACGGCGGTGCCCGACGGCGACATCGATGGGGACACCGACGGGGACACCGACGGGGACATCGACGGCGAGGTCGTCGCCGACACGCTCGCCACGATGGACCGCCAGACCACGCAGGGCGCGTGGGAGGTGACCACCCGGTCGGTGGCAGCCGGCGACCCCGCCGCCCTCGCCGACCTCGCCACCTGGGCGGCCGGGCAGGAGACCGGGCTCGCCGCGCTCAGCGCCGCCGTGCCCGAGCCCGTCGGGCCCGCCCTCCGCAGCTCCACCGGCCTGGCCACCGCGGTGGCCGACCGGGCAGCCGCGCTGGTCACGGCGCTCGGCTGCGGCGCCGGCCCGGCGACGACCGGCACCGACGACCTGGGCCCGCTCCCCGCACCGTGCTCCCCGGCCACCACCCGCACCGCCACCCGCGAGGGCGCCGGGGGTGATGCGGAGGCCGGATCGGGCACCGGTGACGTCGCGACGGACGCCTCCGCCGACCCGCCCGGTGCGGGCACCGCCGAGCCGGGGCCCGCACCCGCGGCGTCACCGGCCCGCGCATCCGCGGTTCCCGACGTGCCTGTGCCCCCCGGAACGGCCGGCGAGGCACCGGGGTACTCCGGCGGGGCGCACGGCGGCGCCGCAGGAACGGCCGCCAACGGTGGCGACACGGCCGGCCTGCCGTCGGCGCCCACCGCCGGGAAGCCCGGTCCCGACCGGCTGCCGGTGCCCACGCCGCCGCGGGCCGCCACCCCGGCGCCGCCCCGGTCCAGCACCCCGCCGGTCATCGACCTGCCGCTGCCGCTGTGCGTCAGCGCCCTCGGGCTGCCGATCCTCTGCTGACCGGTGGCGGGGCGGACCGAGGGCCCACCGGGCTCCGCCGCTAGGGTCGGGCGCGGCGGCGGACGCTCCGCCGGAGGGGGTGAGCACGGTGGTCCGAGTGCCCTTCCGAGGCCGGTCGGCGCGGGTCGCCACGGACCTGGTCGACGAGGAAACCCGGGCTCTCGTCGCCGGCGAGGCCTCGGCCGCCGCGGCCGAGACCGAACTCCCGCCGGCGCCCCGGCAGGACCGCACCGCCGCGGCCTTCTTCGACGTCGACAACACGATGATGATGGGTGCGTCGCTGTTCTGGTTCGCCCGCGGCCTGGCCGCGCGGCAGTACTTCACCACCCGCGACGTCGCCTCGTTCGTCTGGCAGCAGGCGAAGTTCCGGATCGCCGGCACCGAGAGCAGCATCGACATGCACACCGTCCGCGACAACGCGCTCGCGTTCGTCGCCGGGCGCTCCGTCGAGGAGATCAAGCAGGCCAGCGAGGAGATCTACGACGAGTTGATGGCCGACCGGATCTGGTCGGGCACCCGGAACCTCGCCCAGCAGCACCTGGACGCCGGCCAGCGGGTCTGGCTGGTCACCGCCACCCCGGTCGAGCTGGCCTCGATCATCGCCCACCGGCTGGGCCTCACCGGCGCCCTCGGCACCGTCGCCGAGGTCGTGGACGGACGGTTCACCGGCCGGCTGGTCGGCGAGATGATGCACGGTGAGTCCAAGGCACAGGCCGTGCGTGCGCTCGCCGAGCGCGAGGGCCTCGACCTGTCCCGCTGCACCGCCTACAGCGACTCCACCAACGACCTGCCGATGCTCACCCTCGTCGGCACCGCGGTGGCGGTGAATCCCGACAGCGAGCTGCGCGCCGTCGCCCGTTCCCGCGGCTGGCTGGTCAAGGACTTCCGCACCGGGCGCAAGGCCGCGAAGATCGGCGTCCCCACGGTGGGCGCGGCAGCGCTCTCCGGCGGTGTGGTGGGCGGCCTGCTCGCGCTGCGCCGCCGCAACCGCTGGCCGTTTTGATGGTGACCCTTCGGGCCACACCGCGGCCAGCGGCCGTGCCCCACGTGCGTTGAGCCGCTGATGCCGCTCCTCGGGGAGGGCTCCGCCCTCCCGTCGTCACGGCGTGCCGGCTCCGCCGCACGTCCGTATTCCAGCCTGTTGCGTTGCTGCCCCTCCTCAGGAACCCTCCGGGCCCCTTCGTCGGGTCAGCTGAAGACGGACCTCCGCTGGAGGAGCAGGCTGTAGAGCGAGTGCTGGATGGTCTCGCGCACCTGGTCGGTCAGGTTGAACACGACCATCGGATCGTCGGCGGCGCCCGGTCCGTAGGCCGCTGTCTCGATCGGCTCACCGAAGGCGATGAACCACTTCGAGGGCAGCGGCACCGCGCCCAGCGGGCCGAGCAACGGGAACGTCGGCGTGATGGGGAAGTACGGCAGCCCGAGCACGCGCGCGGCGATCCGGGCGTTGCCGAGCATCGGGTAGATCTCCTCGGCGCCCACGATCGCGCACGGCACGATCGGCGCCCCGGTGCGCAGAGCCGCCGTGACGAAACCACCCCGGCCGAACCGCTGCAGGGTGTACCTCTCGCTGAACGGCTTGCCCACCCCCTTGAAGCCCTCCGGGAAGACGCCGACCAGCTCACCGGCACGCAGCAGCCGCTCGGCGTCCTCGTTGCAGGCCAGGGTGGCGCCCATCTTGCGGGCCATGGCGCCCATGAACGGCACCTGGAAGACGAGGTCCGCGCCCAGCAGCCGGAACCGACGGGACGCCGGGTGCTCGTCGTGCAGCGCGACCGTCGTCATCAGCGCGTCGACCGGAACGGTGCCCGAGTGGTTGGCCACCACCAGCGCGCCGCCGACGTCGGGCACGTTCTCCAGCCCCTGCGCCTCCACCCGGAACCACCGCTGGAACCACGGCCGCAGCAGCGGCAGCACCACGTGGTCGGTCAGGTCGGGGTCGAAGCCGAACTCGTCGGTGTCGTAGTTGCCGGTCATCCGGCGACGGAGGAAGTCCAGGACGTCGGCGAGCTGCGCGTCCCAGCCCGGCGGCGGAGCCGGCGTCGACGGCTCGTCGTCCCCCGGGTGCAGCGGGATCACCCTGGCCTCAGGCACGGGACGTCTCCCTTCCTCGGCAGGCGCGGGTCGGGGGCACGGTCACACGTCCCGCACGGCGCGCAGCCCGGGCACGACGGGGGCGTCCGGCTCCCGGGGCCGCCACAGCGACCGCCCGAGGGCCCCCACCGTGGTGGCGTGCCCGGCCACCCTGGACGCGACCGCGGTCGTGCCGGTGACCACGGCGTCCACCAGTTCGGGAGCCACCACCGGCACCAGGGTGCGCCCGTAGTCGGCGAGCGCGGCGGACGTGGAGAAGCGCGGCGCGTAGCCGAACTCCTCGCGGAGCACCCGGGTGTCCAGGACGCGGCCGTAGACGAGCAGGCGCATCTGCTCCGGTGACCAGTCGACCATCCCGGCGCTGCGGGTGAGCCGGGACAGCGAGCCGATGGCCGGGGCCGGTACCGGCACGGCGACCCGGCCGAGCCGGCGCAGCGCCTGCGAGAGCAGCACCGTGCCGGGCGCACCGACGTTGACCGTCCCGGTGAAATCGCCGGTCGTCGCCCGCACCAGCACGGCGAGGGCGTCGTCCTCGTGCAGCAATTGCAGCCGGGCGTCGTAGCCGAGCACGGTGGGCACGACCGGCAGCCGGAAGGCCTCCGTCAGCAGCGAGTCGATCCGCGGACCGATGAAGTGGGCGAAGCGCAGCACCGCGACGGCCACGTCCGGCCGGCGCCTCGCGAAGGACCGGACGTAGCCCTCGATGTCGAGGCTGTCCCGGGCGAAGCCGCCGCGCGGCACCCGACGGGCCTGCATGGCCTCGGTGAACACCGCCGGGTCGCGGGGGCTGGCCCCGTAGACGGCGCTGGTGGACTTCAGCACGAGGCGTCGCACCGAGGGAGCCCGCTGGCACGCAGCCAGGAGCTGCATGGTGCCGATGACGTTGAGCTCCTTCATCGGCACGCGACCACCGGCGCCCGCCGGCGTGGAGCTGATGTTCATGTGCACGACCGTGTCGACCGACGCGGACTCGATGACCTTGGCGATCAGCGGGTTGCGGATGTCGGCCCGGACGAACTCCGTGCGCCCGAGGCGGCGGAGCACCGCGGGGGACGGGGGAACGGTGTCCACCCCGATGACCCGGTCGATGGCCGGATCGGAAGCGAGCTCGGCCGCCAGCGCACCGCCGAGCCACCGGCTCACACCGGTGACGAGGACGACCGCGGGCGGCACGAGCGTCAGCTCACTTCTTGTTGCGCCGCTGGACGCGGGTCTTCTTGAGGAGCTTGCGGTGCTTCTTCTTCGCCATCCGCTTGCGGCGCTTCTTGATGACAGAACCCATGTCAGTGCTCCCGACGTCGAGGTCGCACGGCGACCGGGAGGGCGACCGGGACGGTCACGCCGGGCACCGTGCGTGGTGAACAGCTCGTGCGCGGGCTGCCCTCGCTAGGCGAGGCAGCACGCTCGGCGCCCGAGCCTACCCGGCGCGCGGCCGACGGGCTGGCACGGTCGACCTGCCGGCCTCCCGAGCCCGTGACGTGCTGGAGCGGCCACCTCGCAGGGGCCCGCCGCGAGCGGGCGAGCGGCGGGGGGCGAGGTGGTCCTTCTTCAGGCGATGTCGGTGTAGGCGTCGCGCAGGTAGTCGTGCACGGCACGCTCCGGCACGCGGAACGACCGGCCGACGCGGACGGCGGCGAGCTCGCCACCGTGGACCAGGCGGTAGACGGTCATCTTCGAGACCCGCATGAGCGCGGCGACCTCGGCGACGGTGAGGAACGCCACGGCGGCGCGCGGAGCCGGGACGGCGCTCGGGCGGCCGACCGGCATGGAGGCCGGGTGCGCGGCGGGGATCGGGCGGCCGAGCGAGGCTGCCGAGATCGGCCGGCTCATCTGCCGCGGCGCCGGGACACCCGGACGAACGGTCTGCACAGTGGCGCGCTGGGGCATGGTCATCTGATTCATCTCCGTGTCAGCACGAGTCGGGCCACCGGCTTCCCCACCGGCGGACGGGACACGCACGTGCTGTTGGAAAGAACCCTAGGGGGACCGGAGTGACAGAAGCGATGGGTGAAACGGACAGGCGGACCGGTCCGTCCTGGGCACAAGTGGACAGAGACACAGGGTGACACTCCTGTGACGGCGTGTTATCCACAAGGTGACAGGTCGACACGGGACACCGTCCACAGCTTTCTGTGGAGAACCAAGCGATTTCCGGGGACCGTCAGCCCCAGTGAGTTGCTCCTTGCTCACTGCCCGCATCGACACCCGGATCGTCGCGACGTTCAGCGAGTGTGACCTCACCGACTGTGGACAGTCAGCGGTCTTCGCCGAGCGCCACCGAGCGGTCGTGCGCGGCCTCGATGGCCGCGATCAGCGCCGCCCGCACGCCGTGCCGCTCCAGCTCGCGGATGGCGGCGATGGTGGTCCCGCCAGGGCTGGTGACGGCCTCCCGGAGTTGCACGGGGTGCTCCCCGGAGTCCCGCAGCATCACCGCTGCCCCGAGCGCGGTCTGCACGATCAGGTCGGCGGCGAGCGTGCGCGGCAGGCCCAGCAGGATCCCGGCGTCGATCATCGCCTCGACGAGGTAGAAGAAGTACGCCGGACCGCTGCCGGACAACGCCGTGACAGCGTCCTGCTGGCTCTCCGGCACCCGGCGCACCCGCCCCACGGGGGCGAGCAGGGCCTCCGCCTCGTCCAGGTGCGACTCGGTGGCGTGCGTCCCCGCGGACAGCACGCTCATGCCCTCGTCGACCAGCGCCGGGGTGTTCGGCATGACCCGCACCACCGGCGTACCGGCGGGCAGCAGCGCCTCGATCCGCCTCGTCGGCACCCCGGCGGCGACCGAGACGACCAGGTGGTCGGCCGTCACGTGCGGGGCGAGCAGGCCCAGCAGGGTGTCGATGTCCTGCGGCTTGACGGCCAGCAGGAGCACCCGGACCCGGCCGGCCGCGCCGGCGAGATCCGCGGCAGCCACGCCGTACCGGTCGGTGAGCTCGGCGGCCCGCTGCCCGCTGCGCTCCACCACCACGATGTCCCCGGGGCCCGGGCCGCTCGCGTCCGCTTGGCGGACCAGGCCGGCGAGGAGCGCCTCGCCGATCTTGCCGCCGCCGACGATGGCCAGTCCCGAGCGCCCGCCTGTGGTCACGGCGGCGACGGTAGTGCCCCGGCGGGTGCGCCGGCACGGGCCGGGGGTGCGGCGGCGGGCTCACCCGCCCCGGCTCACCCCGCGGAGAGCAGCCCGGCAGCCGGGGCGATGACCAGGAGGGTTCCGGCGAAGACGAGCACCGCGAGCAGGCGTACGCCCAGCTGCGCCTGCTCGCGGCGGTGCCGCCACGCGGCGACACCGGCGACCAGGCCGGTCAGCGCCAGGGGGGCGGCGACGAGCGCGACGTAGGGCATCAGCTCCCAGAGCAGGGTGAAGGCGAAGTACGTGCCCACGCCGACGGCCACGGCCAGCAGCAGCTCACCGGCGAACCGGGCCCAGGCGAGCGCGCTCTGGCCCGCGGTCGGGGCCTCAACATCGGGGTACCCGTCCTCGACGGCCGCGCCGGCCACCACCGCCGCGAAGGAACCCGTCGCCACCGGGTCACCGGTAGCGGGTACGCCCGAGCGCCTCGGGGAGCGGACTGCGGGCACGGCCGGGGTCGCCGGTCCACGTGTCGGGGCCTCCCCCCGCGGCGGTCGGGGCGGGCCGGTGCGGGCAGACCGAGCGGCCGGGGACGGGGCGGCCGAAGACGGGGCGGCGGATGGCCGCGCCGCCGCCGGCGGCGCGGCGGCCGCGGCTGCAGGGGCAGGCGCAGGGGCAGGGGCAGGGGGTCCCGCCCGGACCTCCTCGCGGGGCGCCTCACGGGGCCGGGCCACCCGGGCCGGCGGCCCGGTGTCGACCGGGGGCCGCAGCCTGCTCCGGGGCTGGTCCTCCGGCGCCGGCCGCGCCGGCCAGTCCGCCTTGGCGCCCTCACCGCGCCGGCGGCCGGGCCGGGTGCCGAACTCGGTCTCGAGGCCGTGCTGGCGGAGGATCTCGGCCGCCGCGGCCTCGGTGGCCGCCGGCCGGCCTTCCGGACGCGGCGGTGCGGTCGGGACCTCGCGCGGCCGGGCCGGGCGGGCGCCCGTCCCGGGCGTCGACCGCCCGCCGGGACGCAGCCTCGAGGGGGGCTGGTCCTGCGGGGCGGGGCGGGCCGGCCAGTCGGCCTTCGGTTCGCCGTCCCGCTGCCGGCGTCCGGGCCGGGTGCCGAACTCGGACTCCAGACCGTGTTCCCGGAGGATCTCCGCCAGCGAGCGGACGCTGTGTTCGCCTGTGCCAGGGTCTGACATCACGCCCCCTCCAGCTGGTCGAGGCGGCGCAGGATGACCCCTTCCCGCAGCGCCCATGGGCAGATCCGCACGAACGGTACGTCCACCGCGCGCATCGCGGCCTGCGCCACGACGGCGCCGGCCGGAACCTGGTGGGCCCGCTGGGCGGACACGCCCTGCAGCTCGGCCAGCGCGGCGGACTCGATCCGGGACACGAAGCCGATGACCTGGGCCAGCCCGGTCGCGGTCAGCTCGCGGGACACCCGCAGCCCGGCACCGTAGGGTGCCGCACCGGCCAGCCGGGCGAGGGTGCGGAAGGTCTTGGACGTCGCCACGACACAGTCGGGCGGCCCGGCGGCCCGCAGCTTCGCGCCGGCGGGCGCCAGCATCTCCTCGGCGTGCTGCCGCAGCTTGTCCAGCGCGGCGAGGTCGGGCCGGCCGCCGCGCTCGGCACGGGGCAGGTAGTGCCGGGTCATCCGGCCGGCGCCCAGCGGCAGGGAGAGCGCCACGTCGGGCTCCTCGTCCAGGCCGCTCGCCAGCTCCAGCGATCCGCCGCCGATGTCGAGCACGAGTAGTCGGCCGGCGCTCCAGCCGAACCACCGGCGCACGGCCAGGAAGGTCAGCCGCGCCTCGTCCTCGCCGGTGAGCACCTGCAGGTCGACCCCGGTCTGCTCGCGGACCCGGCGCAGCACTGCCGCGCCGTTGTCGGCCTCCCGGAGCGCCGAGGTGACGAAGGCCAGGAGGTCCTCGCAGCGCTGGTCGGCGGCCTGCTGCTTGGCCCGCTGGACAGCCGTCAGCAGCGCCTTCTCCCCCGCCTTGGACAGCTTGCCGTCGGGCCCGACGTGCTCGGACAGGCGGAGCAACGACCCGTCGTCGTGCATCGGCGTCGGGTGCGCACCGCGGTGGGCGTCGACGACGAGCAGGTGGACGGTGTTCGATCCGACGTCCAGCACACCCAGCCGCATGCCGGAGAGTGTGCCGGGTCGGACTCCTAGGCTGCTGCGGTGGCACCTGGACAACCGCCCGCGCCGCCCCCGGAGGTCGGCCTGGACTTCGCCCGGGAATGGGTGGAGTTCCCCGACCCGGCCGACGCCCACCACCGCGTGCGCGCCGACCTGACCTGGCTCACCTCGGCCTGGACCTGCGTCTACGGCCGCGGCTGCGCCGGCGTGGTGGCCGGCCGGGCGGACGACGGCTGCTGCAACCACGGCGCCTTCTTCACCGACGACGACGACCTCGGCCGGGTCGGCGCGGCCGTGGCCGAGCTGACCGACGTCGACTGGCAGCACGCGGGGCGCTGGCGGGACGACTGGACCGAGCCGGACACCCTGACCGAGCCCGAACCCGATGGTCCGGACGCACCCGGTGAACCGGCCGGGCAGGCGCTGCGGACCCGCGTGGTGGACGGCGCCTGCGTGTTCCTCAACCGGCCCGGCTGGCCGGCCGGCGCGGGCTGCGCGCTGCACGCGATGGCGCTGCGTCAGGGACGGCACCCGCTGGAGACCAAGCCGGACGTGTGCTGGCAGCTCCCGGTCCGCCGCGAGCAGGAGTGGGTGCACCGTCCCGACGGCACCCGGGTGCTGGTGTCGACGATCGGTGAGTTCGACCGGCGCGGATGGGGTCCGGGCGGCCACGACCTGCACTGGTGGTGCACCGGGTCCCCCGACGCGCACGTGTCGCCCGAACCGCTGGTGCACACCTACGCCGCGGAGCTCACCGAGCTGCTCGGCGCCCCGGCCTACGCGGAGCTACGCCGGCTGGTCGAGGCCCGGCTGGACCGCGGTCTCGTCGCCCCGCACCCCGCCAGCCCCCGGCCAGTTCCGGTGCAGCTGCACCGGCGCCGCCCCGACTGAGGGCCACGCCGGCGCCGTGCCGGCCCCCGGGCCCGGACCTGCGGCCCGGAAGGTCTGGCGGTAGGCCCGCGGGGACACCCCACGACGGCGGGTGAACTGGTCGCGCAGGCCCGCGGCCGTGCCGAAGCCGACCAGCCGGGCGATCTCCTCCACCGGGGCATCACCGTCCTCGAGCAGCGCCTCGGCCGCCGCGAGCCGCTGGCCGAGCAGCCAGGCGTGCGGCGTCGTCCCGGTGGTGGCCTTGAACCGGCGGGCGAAGCTGCGCGGGCTCATCAGCGCCCGGCGGGCCAGCAGTTCGACGGTGATCTCCTCGGCCAGGTGCGCCCGGGCCCACTCCAGCACGACGCCGAGCAGGTCGTCCTGGCAGCGGGCCACCGGGGCGTCGATGAACTGGGCCTGCCCGCCGTTCCGGTGCGGAGGCACCACCATCTCCCGGGCCAGGGAGTTCGCCGCCGCCGCACCCCACTCGCGCCGGACCAGGTGCAGCAGGGTGTCGACGCCGGCCGCGGTGCCCGCCCCGGTGAGGACCTGACCGTTGTCGACGTAGAGCACCGCCGGGTCGACGTCGACGGCGGGGAACCGCGCGGCCAGCTCACCGGCGTACTTCCAGTGGGTGGCGGCGCGCTGCCCGTCGAGCAGGCCCGCCTGGGCCAGCACGAAGGCGCCGGTGCACTGGCTGACCACCAGCGCACCGCGTCCAGCAGGTCCGGCGGCGGGACGGCGGAGTACAGCTCCCAGGCGGTGACCAGCACGATGTCGGACACCGCCAGCCGCTCGAGGCCGAGCTCGACGGTGATGGCGATGCCGGTGTCGGTGCGCAGCACGCCCGGCCGCGGGGCCACCAGCGCGAAGTCGAACCGCGGCAGGCCGATGGCCCGGCGGTCGTAACCGAACACCTCGGCGGCCACGCCGAGGCCGAAGCTGCCCACCAGCCCGTCGGCGACCAGGGCGCTCACGACGAGGGGACGTGCGGTGTGCTGCACGTCTCCATCATGGCAGGTTCGACGCGGTCGCGGTCAGTTCTGCCACTCGTCGGCGACGTCCGGCCCGAGCAGGCTCGGTCCATGTTGCTGATCACCTGCCCCGTCACCGGGACCGACGAGCTGGTCGCCGACCGGCGCATCCGGTCGGTCACCAACCACCCGAAGCACATCGCCCTCGCGGTGGAGTGCCCCTGCGGCCGGGTGCACGTCTACCGCACCGGCCGCCGGTGGGAGAGCGCCGGTCGCGGGACCGCGCCGATTCGGGAGGCGGAGGACCTCCTCCCGGCCTAGGGTCGAACACATGAGCGAACCGAACGCACCGGCCGGCAGCGGACAGGCGGGCGACCCCACGGCGGAGAAGGACCCGTCCGACTGGGTCACCGGCGGGGAGCCGGCCACCGGCGCCCAGCAGAGCTACCTGGAGACCCTGGCCCGCCAGGCCGGGGAGGAGGTCCCCGACGACCTGAACAAGGCCGACGCCTCGAAGAAGATCGACGAGCTCCAGGAAGAGACCGGCCGCGGCCAGTAGGAGAACCACCCCAGCTCGCCGGGCACGTCAGTGGAGCCCCCGGAAGGGTGGTCCGGACGCCGAAGGCGGTCACCTCGGGCAGCAGGTCGCGAACCCGGTACGGACGCCGAAGGCGGTCAGCCCGGGCGGCGGGCCCGCAGGGTCCACCCCGGCCTGACGGGAAACGGCTCAGCGCCCGGCAAGGCGCTACCTGGCCGCGGTGGGAGGCCGTCAGGCCGACAGTGTGCGCAGCGGTCAGCCCGGGCGGCGGGCCCGCAGGGTCCACCCCCGGGCTGACGGAAAACGGCTCAGCGCAGACCGACCAGGCACCTGGCCGCGGTGCGATCCGGAGGATCGCACTGTGCACAGGTACGGACGCCGAAGGCGGTCAGCCCGGGCGGCGGGCCCGCAGGGTCCACCCCGGGCTGACGGAAAACGGCTCAGCGCAGACCGACCAGGCACCTGGCCGCGGTGCGATCCGGAGGATCGCCATGTGCACGGCTACGCCTCGAACTTGTAGCCCAACCCCCGCACGGTCAGCAGGTACTTCGGGTTGGCCGGGTCCGGCTCGAGCTTGGCGCGCAGCCGCTTGACGTGGACGTCGAGGGTCTTGGTGTCACCGACGTAGTCCGCGCCCCACACCCGGTCGATCAGCTGCCCGCGGGTCAGCACCCGCCCGGCGTTGCGCAGCAGCAGCTCCAGCAGGTCGAACTCCTTCAGCGGCAGGGCCACCGGGCGACCGTCGACGGCGACCACGTGCCGGTCGACGTCCAGCCGGACCGGTCCGGCCGCCAGTGACGTGTCGCTCGCGGGCTCACCCTCCGCGCCCCGGCGGAGCACCGCCCGGATGCGGGCCACCAGCTCCCGCGCCGAGTACGGCTTGGTGACGTAGTCGTCGGCGCCGAGCTCCAGCCCCACGACCTTGTCGATCTCGGCGTCCTTGGCCGTGAGCATGATGATCGGCACCGAGCTCTTCGCCCGCAGAGCACGGCAGACCTCCGTGCCGGACAGCCCCGGCAGCATGAGGTCCAGCAGGACGATGTCGGCACCGCCCCGGTCGAACTCGGCCAGCGCGTCCACCCCGTCGGCGGCGACCACCGTCTCGTAGCCCTCCCGGCGCAGCATGTACGACAGGGCGTCGGAGAAGGACTCCTCGTCCTCCACCACGAGCACTCGGGTCATGACCGTCCTCTCATCGCGGCCCCGGCGGGGCCGTCCTCTCGTGGCGCCCCCGCGGGCCTGTCGGGCCCGGTGGCGGCGCTGTCCCGGTCCGCGGC
This sequence comes from Modestobacter lapidis, assembly GCF_054780755.1. Classification (NCBI taxonomy): domain Bacteria; kingdom Bacillati; phylum Actinomycetota; class Actinomycetes; order Geodermatophilales; family Geodermatophilaceae; genus Modestobacter; species Modestobacter lapidis. The sequence continues at coordinate 60,625 of NZ_BAAGVS010000009.1, forward strand.
CGCACCGTCGGCGAAGGTCGCCCGGGGCACGGACCGCAGGTCGGCCAGCGGTGGGACCGGGGGCTGGCCGGTGCCCGCCGCCGGTGCCGGCGCGACGGCGCCGGCGGCGAGCGGGATCCGCAGCGTGAACGTCGACCCCAGGCCCTCCTCGCTCCACACCGACACGGACCCGCCGTGGTTGCTGGCCACGTGCTTGACGATCGCCAGCCCCAGGCCGGTGCCGCCGGTGGCGCTGGCCCGGGACTGGTCGACCCGGTAGAAGCGCTCGAACACCCGCCCGCGGTCCGACCGGGGAATGCCGATGCCGGAGTCGGTCACCGCGATCTCGGCGAAGCCGGAGCGGGCCCGGGCGCCGACGGCGATCGTCGTTCCCTCGGGGCTGTAGGCCACCGCGTTGGCCAGCAGGTTCGTCAGCGCGGTGGCCAGCTGGGCCTCCACCCCGCGCACCACCAGGCCGGGCTGGGCGCCGACGGCGAGCTGGATCCCCTTGACCACGGCCGCCGCCCGGGTCCGGTCGACCGCCTCGCCGATCACGGTCGCGATGGCCACCGGCACCAGTTCGGGCAACGGCTCGGCCCCCTGCAGCCGGGACAGGTCGATCAGCTCGCGGACCAGCCGGGCCAGCCGGTCGGCCTCGTGCTGCATCCGGGCGGCGAAGCGCTGCACCGTCTCGGGGTCGTCGGCCGCGCCCTGCACGGCCTCGGCCAGCAGGGCCAGCGCCCCCACCGGCGTCTTGAGCTCGTGCCCGACGTTGGCGACGAAGTCGCGGCGGACCGCCTCGACCCGGCGGGCCTCGGTGACGTCCTCCAGCACCAGTGCCACCGGGCCCGGGGCGACCATCGGGCTGCTGCCGAGCCGGATGCCGTGCACGCCGACCGTCCGCGGCCCCCCACCGACCAGATCACCGGGCAGGACGACCTCGGCCCGGCGGCTGCCGGTGGCCTGCACGCTCCGGGACACGTCCACCAGGCCGGGCACCAGCAGCCGGCTGCCGCGCAGGATGCCCAGCGCCCGGGCGGAGGGGTTGGCCAGCAGCACGGCGTCGTCCGGGCCGAGCAGCACGACTGCGGGGTCCATCAGGTCCATCACCCGGCGGCTGAGCGCGGCCTCCTCCTCCGGGCGCAGCTCGGCGCCCGACTGCCACCTGGGGCGGTCGTCACCACGGCCGCGGCGATCGAGCAGCGCCCAGCCGGCCCGGGCCGCCGACACAGCCAGCAGCAGGCCGATCAACAGGCCCGCCACCAGGGCGACCACCGGGTCCACGCCTCGATGCTAGGCCGGAACGGTGGCCTGACCAGCCGTTCGGGTGATGATCACCCCCTGGGGGCGCAACTGTTCACCGCCGCGTGCCCGCCCGTTCACCCGCCGGTCCCCTGCCTCGCCCCGGGACGTCTCTACCCTCGACAGCACACGCGCCCCGGGGGTCCAGCCACTGGCGCCCCGCGCGTGCGAGACCTGCGCCGCCCGCCGCGGCGGCGCGAATGGAGGAACCGTGCGGGAGAGCTACCGCGAGGAGCTGGAGGACATCACCGCCTGCCTGGTGGAGATGTCGAACTCGGTGGGCTCGGCCATGAGCACCGCGACCACCGCGCTGCTCGACGCCGACGTCGCCCTGGCCGACCTCGTGATCGCCGGTGACGAGCGCATCGACGCGGTGCGGGAGAGCATCGAGGAGCGCTGCTTCACCCTGCTCGCCCGTCAGCAGCCGGTCGCCACCGACCTGCGGATGATCACCACGGCGATGCGGATCGTCGCCGACCTGGAGCGGATGGGCGACCTCGCCGCGCACATCGCGAAGGTGGCGCGGATGCGCTTTCCCGAGCACGCCGTGCCGCAGGAGGTCCGGCCGATCTTCCTCGAGGCGGGGCACGTCGCCGAGAGCCTGGTGACCAAGGCCGGCACCGTGATCGCCAAGCGCGACCTCCAGGCCGCCGTCGAGCTCGAGGCCGACGACGACGTCATGGACCAGCTGCACAAGGCGCTCTTCCTGGCCCTGCTGTCCGACGACTGGCCACACGGCATCGAGTCGGCCATCGACGTCACGCTGCTCGGCCGCTACTACGAGCGCTTCGCCGACCACGCGGTCAGCGTCGCCCGCCGGGTGGTCTACCTGGTGACCGGCGAGAAGCGGATGACCCAGCCCTCGTGACGGTGCGGTCCGGCAGGGCCGCTACCTGGGGAGACGGGTGCCCGAAGGGTGACCACGGGCACCGCGCTCACTTCTTCGCGTGCCCCTGGTTCTTGACCGCCTCGATCGCGGCGGCGGCGGCGTCGGGGTCGAGGTACGCGCCGCCGGGCTCGACCGGGCGCAGATCGGCGTCCAGGTCGTAGCGCAGCGGGATGCCGGTGGGGATGTTCAGTCCGACCACGTCGTCCTCGTCCATGCCGTCGAGGTGCTTCACCAGTGCCCGCAGGCTGTTGCCGTGCGCGGTGACCAGCACCGTCGCGCCGCTGCGCAGGTCCGGCACGATCGCGTCGTACCAGTAGGGCAGCATCCGGACGACGACGTCGGCCAGGCACTCGGTCGCCGGGCGGGCCTCCGGCGGCAGGAACTGGTAGCGCGGGTCGTCGTCCTGGCTGTACTCGCTGTCGGCCTCGATCGGCGGCGGCGGGGTCGCGTAGCTGCGCCGCCAGGTCATGAACTGCTCCTCGCCGTACTCGGCGAGCGTCGCGGCCTTGTCCAGCCCCTGCAGCGCGCCGTAGTGCCGCTCGTTGAGCCGCCAGGACCGGCGCACCGGGATCCACTGCCGGTCGGCCGCCGCCAGCGACAGCTCGGCGGTGCTGATCGCCCGCTTGAGCAGCGAGGTGTGCAGCACGTCGGGCAGCAGCCGGTGCTCGGTGAGCAGCTGCCCACCGCGGGTGGCCTCGGCCCGCCCCTTCTGCGACAGCTCGACGTCCACCCAGCCGGTGAAGAGGTTGGCCTTGTTCCACTCGCTCTCGCCGTGGCGGAGCAGTACCAGGGTCCCGGTGTCGGTCACGCCCGACATCCTGCCCGACCGGTGCGGGCGCGGCCGACCGCACTGCCGCCGGGCAGGATCACGCCATGAGCGCACTCACCCGCTGGGCCGACGAGCTGGCCGCCTGGGCGATCGATCCGCAGCTGCTGGCGGCGGCCCCCGAGTCCCCCTACGGCTTCCCCGCTGGGCTCTTCGGCGCCGACCGCGGCGCCGCCGCCACCCACGACGCGGTGCGGGCCGCGGCTCCGCGCAGCGTGCTGGACGTCGGGTGCGGCGGCGGGGCGGCGAGCATCCCGGTGGGGGCGCCGGAGCTGCTGGGCGTCGACGAGTCCGCCGAGCTGCTGGCCCGGTTCGCCGCCGCGGCCGGGCCGGGCACGCGCACCTGGCGCGGGCGCTGGCCGGACATCGCCGGGGAGGTGCCCGCCGCCGACATCGCCGTCGCGGCCAACGTCGTCTACAACGTCCCCGATGTCGCCGACTTCGTCCGGGCGCTCACCGGGCACGCCCGTCGCCGGGTCGTGGTGGAGTTGACCGACGTCCACCCGTGGACGTCGATGGCCGGGCTCTGGCGGCACTTCCACCGCCAGGAGCGTCCCGGCGGGCCGACCGCGGAGCTGTTCGGGGAGGTGCTCACCGAGCTGGGCCTGGCCTGGGAGGCCCGCAGCTGGCCGCGCGAGGACCCGTGGCGGGAGGCCCCGGCCGATGTCGTTCTGGCCTTCACCCGCCGGCGGCTGTGCCTGCCGGCGTCCCGGGACGCCGAGATCGCGGCGGCGATGGTGGAATTCGCCGACGTGCGCCCGCGCACCGGCACCACCTACTGGTGGCCGGGCTCCGCCCGGGCCTGACCGGCTCCCGGTCGCGGTCGGGGACGCCGCCGGCGACGTCCAGGATCGTGCTGCCCGTGATCACCATGGTCGGACCCGGAAGCCCTCACGGTGCGGGCTCCTCCCCGTGGGCGGTCGTGCGCTCCGGGTCGGCGAACGCAGCGAAGGCCTGGAGGTTGGCCAGCGACTCCCCGCGCTTGACCCGCCAGGCCCACTCCCGCTTGATGGAGCTGCCGAAGCCGATCTCCAGCAGGGTGTTGAAGTGCTCGTCGGCGTAGGCCAGCACGGTGCCCAGCAGGGTGTCGATCTCCTCGGGCGTGATCGCGCTGTGCCCGAGCCGGCCGGTCAGGTAGACGTCGCCGACGCTGTCGATGGAGTAGCTGAGGCCGTACATCCGGGCGTTGTGCTGCAACAGCCACGCCCACAGCTGTTCGCGGTTCTCGTCCGGCTGGCGGCAGACGAACGCCTCGATGCGGAAGCCGTGGTCACCGACGATCAGCCCGACGACCGTCTTCAGCTTCTTCGTGCCGGGCAGGGTGACGACGAACCGGCCGGGGGCGGTCTGCTCGTACTCGAGCTCCGCGGCGCGCAGCGTGCTGTCGACGACGGCGGCCAGCGCCGTCACGGTGCGCTCGCTCATCGCGCGGCGGTGCCCCCCGGCAGCAGCCGGACCGCGTCGCGGGCCGCGTGCTCGCGCGTGGGCAGCAGCCGCCCCGTGCCGGCGGCCATCTCGGCCATCGCCGCGGCGTAGGCGTCGACGAGGGAGTCGACCGTGCGGTCCCAGCTGAACCGGCTGGCGTGCCGGCGGGCACCGGCGGCGAGGAGCTCGCGGCGGGTGAGCACCCGGCGGATCGCGGCGGCGTAGTCGGCCGGGTCGCGCCCCTCGACCAGCAGGCCGGAGACCCCGTCGTCCACCGCGGTGTGCAGGCCGCCGACCGCGGCGGCCACCACCGGCGTGCCGCAGGCCTGCGCCTCCAGCGCTACCAGGCCGAAGGACTCGTTGTGGCTGGGGACCACGGCGACGTCGGCGGCGCGGTAGTGCTCGGCCAGCTGCTCCGGCGGCTGCGGCGGCAGGAACCGGACGACGTCGGTCACGCCGAGCCGCACCGCCAGCTCCTGCAGCCGCTGCGGCTCGGCCAGCCCGGAGCCGCTGGGGGCGCCGACCACCAGAACCTGCAGGCGGTCGCGCAGGGCCGGGTCGTCGGCGAGCATCCGGGCCGCGGCCTGGAGCAGCAGGTCGGGGGCCTTGAGCGGCTGGATCCGGCCGACGAACAGCAGGACGACGGCGTCGGCGGGCACCCCGACCCGCCGGCGGGCGGCCTGCCGGTCACCCGGGGAGAACCGCTGCAGGTCGACACCCGGCGGGACGACCAGCGTGCGCCGGGGGTCGGCGTCGTACCAGCGGACCAGCTGGTCGGCCTCGTCGGCGGTGTTGGCCACCAGCCGGTCGGCCTCGTCGACCACCTGCTCCTCGCCGATCACCCGGGCGAGCGGCTCGGGGGCGTCACCCTCGGCCAGCGCGGCGTTCTTCACCTTGGCCAGCGTGTGCGCCGAGTGCACCAGCGGCACGCCCCAGCGGTCGCGGGCCAGCCAGCCCACCTGGCCCGACAGCCAGTAGTGGGAGTGGACGACGTCGAAGTGTCCCGGCTCGTGCTGGGCCTCCTCGCGCAGCACCGCGGCGGTGAAGGCGCACAGCTGGGCGGGCAGGTCGTCCTTGCCCAGGCCCTCGAACGGGCCGGCGCTGACGTGCCGCACCGTGACGCCGGGGCTCATCTCGACCACCGGCGGGAGGTCGCTGGAGGTGGCGCGGGTGAAGACGTCGACGGCGATGCCGCGCTCCGCCAGCCGGCGGGAGACCTCGACGACGTAGACGTTCATCCCGCCGGCGTCACCGGCCCCGGGCTGGTCGAGCGGGCTGGTGTGCACGGAGAGCGTGGCGACCCGGCCGGGCAGCCGGAGCTCGGCGGCGGGGGGATGGACGGAGGGCAGCGGACCCCCCGCACCACGCCAGGGCGGGCGGGGGTGCCGGCGAGCGGGCACAGCTCTCCTCCCGCTCGGGCGTGTACGCGGCGCCCGGACGGGACACCCTGTCGGCGCACCAGTCTGCCTCAGCGTCAGGATGGCCACATGCCCAGCCCCATCGCACCGCAGTCCGTTGCCCCGTCGTTCCGCGGAGAGGGACGGGTGGCCGTCGTCACCGGCGCCTCCAGCGGGATCGGCGCCGCCACCGCCACCCGGCTGGCGGCGGAGGGCTTCGACGTCGTCCTGGCGGCCCGCCGGCTGGACCGGCTGACCGCCCTCGCCGAGCGGATCGGCGGCCGCGCGGTGCAGCTCGACGTCACCGACGCCGCCTCGGTGGCCGCGTTCACCGCCGGGCTGGACCGGGTGGACGTGCTGGTCAACAACGCCGGCGGGGCGTTCGACGCCGCGCCGGTGGCCGAGGCCGACCTGGACTCCTGGCAGCGCACCTACGACGTCAACGTGCTGGGCACCGTGCGGCTGACCAAGGCGCTGCTGCCCGCGCTGCGCGCGTCGGGGGCGGGCGACCTGCTGTTCGTCGGCTCGACGGCCGGGCTGATCAGCTACGAGGGCGGGGCCTCCTACACGGCGGCGAAGCACGGCGTGCACACGCTGGCCGAGACGCTCCGGCTGGAGCTGGTGGGCGAGCCGGTGCGGGTGATCGAGATCGCCCCCGGCATGGTCAGGACCGAGGAGTTCTCGCTCAACCGGACGCAGTCGCAGGACCTGGCCGACGCCGTCTACCGCGGGGTGCGCGAGCCGCTGGTCGCCGAGGACGTCGCCGACTGCATCGCCTGGGCGCTGACCAGGCCGCACCACGTGAACGTCGACCTGCTCGTGCTCCGCCCGCGCGCCCAGGCCGCCCAGCACAAGGTCGCGCGCGAGTAGCAGGACCCCGCCGTCCCCCTCACCCCTCGCAGGCTCGGGGCGAACCTCCGGACGGGGCCGGACTAGGGACGGACAGCGGTGGGCTCGGGAACGAGCGTGACGCCGAACCGCTCCTGGACGCCGGCGACCACCTTCTCCGCGAACGCCATCAGCTCCTCGGCCGTGGCGCCGGGCTCGGTGGTGAGCGCCAGCGCGTGCTTCGACGAGATGCCGACCCGGCCCTCGCGGGTGCCGCGGCCGAAGCCGGCGTACTGGACCAGCCAGGCCGCGCTGAGCTTGACCCGGCCGGAGCCGGCCGGCCAGTTCGGGCACTCCGCCACCCCGACGGACGCCGGCACGATCGGGTTGGTGAAGAACGACCCGGCGCTGCGCGAGTCGGGATCGGCGGGGTCCTGGACCATGCCCTTGCCGCGGCGCAGCTCGAGCACGGCCGTGCGCACGTCGCCCAGCGGGGCGGTCTCGCCGACCTGCAAGCCCAGCTTCGCGGCGAGCTCCGCGTACCCGACCGGCCGCGACAGCCGGCCGGGCGCCAGGGCGAAGGTGACGCTGAGCACCACCAGCTCGCCGGGGTGCTGCTTGAGCCGGCTGTCGCGGTAGGCGAAACCGAGGTCCGCGGGGCGGAGCACCCGCTGCCGGCGGGCGGCCCGGTCGAGCACCCGGACGGCGGTGATCGTCTGGGCGACCTCCTGGCCGTAGGCGCCGACGTTCTGCACCGGCGTCGCGCCGGTCGAGCCCGGGATGCCGGCCAGCGCCTCCATCCCGGCCAGCCCCTCGGCGACCGTGGCGGCGACCAGGTCGTCCCAGACCTCCCCGGCCTGCGCCTCGACCTCGACCGTGCGGGCGCCCGACCGGTACCGCAGCCCGCGGGTGCGCACCGCCACCACGTCGCCGGCCCAGCCGGCGTCGGGGGCGACGATGTTGGACCCGCCACCCAGCACGAGCAGCGGCCGGCCGGCCTCGTCGGCGTCCAGGACGGCGGCGACCAGCTCGTCCTCGGTGGTGACCTCGACCAGCCGCTCGATGGGCCCGCCGACCCCGAGGGTGGTGAGGTCGGCGAAACGGGCGGACCGGGAAACCAGCACGCGTCCACGCTAACCGCCGCGCCGACTATCCTGCGGAACGGTGAGCGAGTCGGGGCGGGACCACACCGCGCGGGCCACCCTGCCGCCGGCGCGCCGGGCCCCCCGGCTGGCCGCCGGCCGCGCCCGCGCGCTGGGCCTGCCCACCCGCGGGACGACGAACGCCAATCGGCTGCGCCGGGTCGACCGCTGGCTGCTGGCCACCCAGGTGCCCCGGCTGCGCGACGCCGTCCGCCCGCTGGTCGTCGACCTCGGCTACGGGGCGTCGGCGGTCACCACCCTGGAGCTGGTCGACCGGCTGGCGCCCGCCGTTCCGGGTCTGGAGGTCGTGGGGCTGGAGATCGACCCCGAGCGGGTGGTCGCGGTCGCCGCCGACCGCGACCCGCCGCGCGTCGACTTCCGGCTCGGCGGCTTCGAGCTGGCCGGCCTGCGGCCGGTGCTGGTGCGGGCGTTCAACGTGCTGCGCCAGTACGACGAGGAGTCGGCCGCCCGCGCCTGGGAGACCATGCGCGGTGCGCTGGCGCCCGGTGGCCTGCTGGTCGAGGGCACCTGCGACGAGTGGGGCCGGCGGGCCGGCTGGGTGGCCCTGGACGACGACGGCCCGCTGACCCTCACCCTCGCCGCCCGGGTGACCGACCTCGAGCGCCCCTCCGATCTGGCCGAGCGCCTCCCGAAGGCGCTGATCCACCACAACGTGCCCGACCAGCCGGTGCACGAGTTCCTCAGAGCCTTCGACCTGGCGTGGGCCTCGGCGGCCGGGTTGTCGGCGTTCGGGCCGCGCCAACGCTGGGCGGCGGCCGTCACCGCGCTCGCCGACGCGGGCTGGCCACTGGTCGGGTCCTCGCGCCGGGCCAGGCACGGTGAGGTCACCGTGCGCTGGTCCGCGGTCGCGCCCCGCTGAGCTCGGGCAGGATGGCCGGGTGCCCGCCCGCCGACCCGACCCCGCCGAGCTGCACGACCGGCGCACCGCCGCGCCCGTCCGGCACCTGGGCCCGGCCGCCGTGGCCCTGCTCCGCAGCCGATGAGCCGGCACCGATGAGCCGGCGCGGGAGCCGCCGGGGCCGGACCGAACAGCCGGGTCCCGGCCCGGTCGCGACGGCCGTGCCCGGCCGCACGCCGGTGGGGGGCGGCACGGCCGAGCTGCTGGCCGACGCGGACCGCCCGGGTTCCTGGGAGCTGGCGATCGACGGCACGCCGCAGTCGCACGTCGACCTGGCCGATCCCACGCACCTGGAGTTCGAGTACGTCCGCCGGATCGGCCACGTGCTGGACCTGGCCGCCGCCCCGGGTGCGCCGCTGCACGTGGTGCACCTGGGCGGCGGGGCGCTCACCCTGCCCCGCTACGTCGCGGTCACCCGGCCCGGCTCCCGGCAGCGGGTCGTCGAGCTCGACGCGGCCCTGACCGAGCTGGTGCGCACGTCCCTGCCGCTGCCACGGGACGCCCGGGTGCGGGTGCGCAGCGAGGACGCCCGGGCCGGGCTGGCCACCTTTCCGGACGCCAGCGCGGACGTCGTCGTGGTGGACGTGTTCGCCGGCGCCCGCACCCCCGCGCACCTGACGACGAGGGAGTTCGCCGCGGACGTCGCCCGGGTGCTGAAGCCCGGCGGCGTCACCGCCTGGAACGTCTCCGACGGCCCGCCGCTTCGGTTCCTGCGCGCCGAGGCGGCCACCCTGGCCGCGGTCTTCGGGCACGTCGCGCTGCTGGCCGAGCCGGGAACGCTGCGGGGGCGGCGGTTCGGCAACACCGTGGCGGTGGCCTCGGACGCCGAGCTGCCGGTCGCCGGGCTCACCCGCCGGTGCGCCGGCGACCCGATGCCCTCCCGGGTGGTCGCGGGCGACGACCTGCGGGCGTTCGTCGGCCAGGCCCGGCCGGTGCTCGACGCCGTCGCGGAGCCGTCACCGCAGCCGCCGGCCGGGGTCTTCGACCGCTGACGACGGGGCGGCCGCGGTGGGCCGCGCCGGGAGGGCGCGCAGACCGTAGGGTCGATGCCATGACCTCGCCCGTGCACCGCCGCCTGAGCCGCGACAGCCGCCACGCGGTGGTCGCCGGGGTGTGCGCCGGCCTGGCCCGGCGCTTCGGCCTCTCCCGCAACGGCCTTCGGGTGGCGTTCGTCGTCTCCTGCGTCCTGCCCGGCCCGCAGTTCCTCGCCTACCTGCTGTTGTGGGTGCTGATGCCGCGCGACGACCGGTACTGACCACCCGGACGACGAACGGGACCGGACCGGCCGCCCGACCACGAAGGTCGAGCGACCGGTCCGGTCCCGGGACGTGCTGCTAGCCGGCGGTCACCAGCTGTTGTTGCCCCGCTGCAGTCCGCGGACCGCGGGGCGGACGTCGACGAGGTAGACGACCGCGGCGATGACCGCCGGCAGGCCGAAGAAGTCCATCGGCCCGCGCCAGAGCAGCACCAGCGCGGCGATGCCGGTGATCGCCATCCAGCCGGGCTTGGTCAGCTTCCCGGCGGCGACGTAGGACGCGGCCGGGCGGACCAGTGCGTCGACGAACGCCCAGATCGCCAGGGCCAGGACGCCGTAGTAGACGATCCCGAAGACGATGCCGTCGAACGTGAGCATGATCCGAGGCTACCCGGCCGGCGGCCGCTGACCGGTCAGTTCGCGCCGTCGGTCGACGGCGTGCTCTTGGCCGGGATGGCGGTCGGGTCGGGAACGGGGCCCTCGCTGGCGATCAGCGCGCTCGTGGCCGGGACGTCGAGCGGAGTGAGCTCGGAGCCCTCGCTGGCCGCAGCCGCCTTGGGCGCCCGCTTCGCGCGGGGCTTGCGGGCCGTCTTCTCGGCCGTCTTCTCGGCCTTGGCGGCGGTGGCGCGGGCCCGGCGCTTGGTGGCCCGGGCAGCGGCCTCGGTGTCCTCGGCGATGGCCTCGGCGCTCTGGTCGGCGCGCGCCGCCGTCTTCTGCGCCACCGAGGTGACCTTGTCCGACGCGCTGCCGACGGTGTCCCCGACCTCGGCCAGGGCGTCCTCGACGGTCGCGGCGGCGGTGTCGACCGCGGCGTCCACGGTCTGCTCGGTGCGGCCGGCGACCCGCCGGACGACCGGCTGGCGGTACAGCTCCTCGACGACCTTCTCGCCGCGGTCGGCGAACCCGGCCAGGGTGCTGACGGCCTGCGTGCGGGCCGCCCCGACGAAGCCGGCCACGGTGCCGAGCACCGTCTCGGGCCGCACGGTGGCGGCCGCGGAGATGACGGCGGTGCGGGCCTGCTGCGCGGCCTCACCGGCCTGCTCGGCGGCGGTGAGGGCGCGGACGCGCGCCTCCGCGGCGGCCGAGGTGGCTCGTGCCCGGGCCAGCTCAGCGCGGGTGCGGGCCTCCTTGACGGCCAGGTCGGCCTGGACCTGGGCCTCACCGGGCAGGGCCTCGGCGCGGGCGCGGAAGCCCCCGACGACGGTGCGGGCCCGCCCCACGGCGGCGTCGACAGCGATGTCGCCGGCGCCGATGGCGGCCAGCAGGCCCGTGCGGCTCTGCTCGGCCAGGGTCTCGCCGTAGTGCTTCAGGGTGTCGGTGCGGCTCATGCCGGCTCCTCCTCGGAGGGTTTCTCGGGGGACGTGCGGAACGGTGCGGGGGGAGGCGGGGTCGCCGCAGGAGCGGCCTGCGCATCCAGGTCACGGGCGTGCTCGCGGGCGTAGGTCTCGTAGAGCTCCAGCAGCACGGCCTTGTGCCGCTCGGAGAGTGCGGCGTCGGCGCGGAGCGCCGCGACGGTGCCGGCGGTGCCGGCCCGGCGGTCGAGGATGCCGGCCTGCTCGTAGAGCGTCTCGGCCGAGATCTTCAGCCCGCGGGCGATCGAGGCGAGGATCTCCGCCGACGGCTTGCGGAGCCCGCGCTCGACCTGCGACAGGTAGGGGTTGCTCACCCCGGCGTTGCGGGCCAGCTCGCGCAGCGACACCTGGGCGGCGCTGCGCTGGCTGCGGATGAAGTCGCCCACGTGCGAGCTGACCGATCCGGAGACGGTGGTGGCCTCCGCCGCCGCACTGGCGGCAGCGGTGGCCACGGTATCGCGCACCGTGCTCACCTGCTCGCGGACGAACTCGGCCGGCTTCTGCACAGCTCCACGGTAGCCCACCGTGCTAGCTCCTGCAAGCAGGGTGCTAGCGCAGGTGACGCGGCTCTCAGCCGCGCAGCGCGACCGCCGCGCGGATCTCCCCGACCACACCCGCGCCGCCGGCCACCGGGGTGACCGCCCAGCGCTCCAGCGTCCCGCCGGGCACACCCAGCCGCCGCAGCCCGGCGGCCAGCGCCGGCAGCCGCCCCCGGTCGCCGCCGTCGTCCAGTTTCAGCGCGACCGCCCCGGCACCGGGCAGCGCGGCGACGTGCACGCCGTCCGCACCCCCCTTGACCAGCACCCCCTCGACGTCCTGCATCAGGTCGGTGTCGTCCCGGCCGGTGCCGGCGACCAGCCACGGGTGCGCCCGCATCGCGTCGGCCACCCGGCGGCCCGGGGTGCCCGGCCCGGCCTGGACCAGCGACAGCACGCTGCGGGCGAGTCCGGTCAGGGACAGCGCGTGCTGCGGCGCGCCGCACCCGTCGGTGACGACGGCGGACACCGGCTCACCGGCCGCCTCGCCCAGCCGCGCCTCGATCAGCTGCTGCAGCGGGTGGTCACGCGCCAGGTAGCCCCCGGTCGGCCAGCCGGCCGCCACGCACGCCGCGAGCATCGCCGCGTGCTTGCCCGAGCAGTTCATCGCCACCCGTTCCGGCGCCCGCCCGGCGGCCAGCCAGTGCGCGCGGGTGGTCTCGTGCCCGGGCAGCGCGGGCGGGCAGCCGAGGTCGTCGGGGGTCAGCCCCGCGGCGTCGAGCAGGGTGCGGACCAGCTCGACGTGCCCGTCCTCGCCGTTGTGCGACGCGGCGCCGATGGCGAGCTCACGGTCGTTCCGGGGCGACCAGCCGGCGGCCAGCAACGCCGTCGCCTGCACCGGCTTGTTCGACGAGCGCGGCAGCACCGGCCGGACGACGTCCCCGGTGGCGAAGGTCTGCTGCCCGTCGGCGTCCACCACGACCAGGGCTCCGCGGTGGACGGACTCCAGGACGTCGGTACCCAGGCCGGCGCGCCACGCCTCCACCAGGACGGGGTTGTCCGGCCAGGTCCTGAGGGCGGCGGTGGGGGTGGTCAGCCGGCCCCCGTCCAGGGGCCCGCCCCGAGCCTCCGAGCTCAGGTGGCCCCCGTGCAGGGGCCCGCCCCGAGCCTGCGAGGGGTGGGGGGCACGGGGGTCCTTCATCAGTGCCGGGACTCGTCGGCGAGCAGCTGCGCGACGTCGGCCAGCCCGTCACGGTAGCGACGGCCCAGCTCACCGGCGAGGGCGTCCATCACCCGCTGGACGCCCCGTCGCCGCTCGGACAGGCTCCGCTCTCCCTCGCCCAGGGAGCGGGCGGCGCTCTCCAGCTGGTCGTCGGGCAGCGCCTGGACGTCGGAGAGGTCGACGCCCGGAGCCAGCCCGGTGACCCAGCGCTCGAGCTGGTCGGACGCGGTCGGCTGGACGGTCTGGTGCCGGCCCAGCCCGTGCGCCGGGCCGCGGCCCTTCTCCGACAGGATCTCCGGGAGCAGGTCGACCAGCGAGCGGCCGTCGTGCTCGGCCCGCCGCTGCAGCTCGCGGCGGACGATGTCCAGCCGGCCCTGCAGCAGCCGCCGGGTGTAGGAGAGGTTGACCTCGGCCTGCTCGGCCCGGTGGCGCAGGTCGCGGACCTCGGCCATCGACTTGTCCTCGACGCCGTCCAGGAACGAGGGTTCGAGCAGCGCGTCGACGGTGTCGCCGCCGGCGGGGGCGGGGTTCGGGGCGGTCACGGAGCAGCCTCCACGGGAACTCGGGTCGGGTCGGGAGCGGGGTCGCGCGGGTCGGCCGGGATGCCGAGGAGCTGCCGGGCCGCCGTGGTGGAGAGCGGAGGCCGCTGCGCGATCCGGGCGAGGCCGGCCGCCCGGGCCACCAGCTGGGCGTTGTCGCGCACCGGCTCGCCCGGGGCGTAGCTGAGCGTGTCCTGCATGCCGACCCGCAGGTGCCCGCCGGCCGAGAGCGCGGCGAGCATCACCGGCAGGGACGCCCGGCCGACCCCGGTCGCGGCGAACGTCGCTCCCGGCGGCAGCGCGGGCAGGCAGGCGGCCAGGGTCGCCGTCGTCCCCGGCATGCCCCCGGGAACGCCCATCACCAGGTCGACGTGCACCCGCCCACCTGCGGGCGGCCCGTAGCGGTCGAGCAGCCGGGCGAGGGTGGCCAGGTGGCCGAGGTCGAACACCTGGTACGCGGGGACGATGCCGCGCTGCTGCATCCGGGTGTGCAGCTCGACGATCAGCCCCCACGGGTTGGCGAAGATGTCACGGCCGGAGTTGACCGTGCCCAGCGACAGCGAGGCGGCGTCGGCCCCGGCGTCGAGCACCGCCAGCCGGGCGTCGGCCGGGTCGCCCACCGCGCCACCGGTGGACAGCTGCACGACCAGCTCGGTGCTCTCCCGCACGGCGGCGACCACCTCGCGGACGCGCGGCAGGTCGAGGGTCGGGCGGGTGTCGGTGCCGCGGACGTGCAGGTGGATGACGGCCGCGCCCAGCGCCGCGCAGTCCCGGGCGGTCGAGACGACCTCGTCGACCGTCACCGGCAGCGCCGGGACGTCGGCCTTCGCCGACTCGGCCCCCGTGGGGGCGAGCGTGATCAGCGTTCCCGCGCCGCCGCCCGCTCCGCTCACCGGCCGATGGTCGCAGACCGCACGGCTCTGACCCGCTCCCGGGCCGCCGCCTGTGTGTCGTCCAGCTGCGCCGGGGCGTCGTCGGTGTCGACCACCGCGACCGCCTCGCCCACCCGCAGCTCCGCGTCCTGCTTCAGCGACTGCTTGACCAGCGCCAGCGCGATGACGCCCAGCTCGTGGTGCCGCACGGCGGTCCCGACCCGGCCGACCTCGCGGGTGCCCGAGGTGAGCGGCGTGCCGGGCGCCGGCAGCACCTCGCTCATGCCGTCCAGGTGCAGCAGCACCAGCCGGCGCGGCGGGCGCCCGAGGTTGTGCACCCGGGCAACGGTCTCCTGCCCGCGGTAGCAGCCCTTCTCCAGGTGGACGGCGGTCTGCAGCCACTCCACCTCGTTCGGGATGGTGCGGTGGTCGGTGTCCACCCCGGCCCGCGGGCGGCGCGCCTCCACCCGGAGCGCCTCGTAGGCGTCCAGCCCGGCCAGCGAGGCGCCGGCCGCGGTCAGTTCGTCCGCCCGGGCGGCGAGGTCGGTGCGCGGGACCAGCAGGTCGACCGCGTCGGCGGTGCCGTCGCCGAGCGCCGGCATGCGGCGCACCCAGCCACCGCCCGCCAGGGGCACGACGGCGCCCGCCCCCTGGGGCACGGGGATCCCGGCGGCGGTGAGCACCGCGTCGGCGCGCGGCCCGACCAGCGACAGCAGCGCCCAGGCCTCGGTGACCAGGGCCGGCTCCACGCGGAGCATGAACCGCATCCGCTCCAGGAAGGTGACCAGCGCGGCACCGGTGCCCGGCTCGACATCACCCCAGGTGGTGCCGGCCAGCTCGCTGAGCACCACGTGGTGCTCGACGTGCCCGTTCGGCGAGAGGACGAGCGCCTCGGAGCCGGTCGCGTCGCCGAGGGATTCCAGATGCTGGCTGGTGATGCTGTGCAGCCAGCTCAGCCGGTCGGCGCCGGGCACGACCACCACGTCGCGGTCACTGCGGTCGACCAGCCCGGCGCCCTCGGCGAGCCGGCGCTGCTCGGGTAGCGGGTCGCCGTAGTGCGCGGCCACCGGCCCGGTGCCGCCGTCGGGCAGCGAGAGCGCGACCGCGCCGGGGCGGGACAGCAGGGGCGAGCGCAGGTTCGGGTGCCGTGCGGGCTGGGGGGTGGTCATGGCTGCTCCGTTCGGGACTTCTCGGCGCAGGCACGGCAGGTGCCTGACAACGCCACGTGGCCCACGTCCACGGTGAAACCCAGATCGGCGGCCAGGCGTTCCGCCGCCGCGTCGAGCAGCGTCGGGTCGACCGAGCTGATCTGGCCGCATTCCTGGCACACGACGTGCAGGTGGGGGTGCTCGGCGGCGTGGTAGACCGGCGCGCCCTTGCCCAGGTGGGTGTGCCACACCAGGCCGAGCCGCTCGAGCAGTTCGAGGGTGCGGTAGACGGTGGAGGTGTCCGGGGCGGCGCCGTCCGGACCGGCCTCGGCGCGCAGCCGCGCCCCGATCTCCTCCGGGGTGCCGTGCTCGAGGGCCGACACCGCGGCGAGCACCCGCTGCCGCTGCGTGGTCAGCCGCAGCCCGCGTGCCCGCAACTGGGCAGCCAGCGGCGGCGCGTCGGGCTCGTGCGGTGCGGGCTCTCCGGACACGCACCGAGCCTAGAGGCCGGGTACGGCAGGGTGGCCCCGTGACGGGTGAACGGGTGGCGATCTGGCAGTCCGGAGCGGCGCGGACCGTGCCGCCCGCCGACCCGGTGGTCGGCGCCTTCGACCTGGGCCTGGCCCGCGGCGACGGCGTCTTCGAGTCGGTGCTGGTGATCGGGGCGGCGACCCCGCACCTGGGCGCGCACCTGGAGCGGCTGCGCCGCTCGGCCGGCCTGCTTGGCATCACCCACCCCGGGGACGACGCCGTCCGCGCCGTGGTCGCCGCCGTGGTCGCCGGCCGGCCGGCCGGCAGCGAGGCCGCCTGCCGGATCCTCCTCACCCGCGGTCTCGGGAACGGCACGCCGCCCACCCTGCTCGCGCTGCTGGCCGCCGTCCCGGCCGAGACACTGCGGCAGCGCAGCGCGGGTGTCTCGGTCATCAGCCTGCCCCTGGGCATCCCGGCCGACTTCCGGGCGACCGCTCCCTGGCTGCTCGGCGGAGCGAAGACGCTGTCGTACGCGGTCAACATGGCGGCCGGGCGGCACGCGCACGCGGCCGGCGCGGACGACGTCGTCCTCACCTCGCTGGAGGGGCGCGTGCTGGAGGGGCCGACGTCCACCGTGGTGTGGGCCGCCGGCGGCGTGCTGCACACCCCGCCGGTGGAGACCGGCATCCTCGCCGGGACCACGCAGGCCCGGCTGTTCGCCCGGGCCGAGGACGACGGCTGGCCGACGGCGGTGACCCCCGGCACGCTGGCCGACCTGCACGGTGCCGATGCCGTGTGGCTGCTGTCGGGCATCCGCGGGGCCGCGCCGGTCACCGCGCTGGACGGCCGGGCCCGCGGTGACGCCGGGTTCTCCCGGCGGGTGCGGGAACTGCTCAGCCGGTAGCCTCGCCCCCGGTGCGCCGGGAAGTCTGGTCGGCAACTCCTCACCCGACCCCGCACCATTTCGGAGCCGCCACGTGACGTCGCCCACCCGCCTCTTCAGCCGCGGTTCCTACCCCGAGGCCAAGCGCATCACCGCGGTCCTGCGGAAGGAGACCGTCGGCGGCATCCTGCTGATCGCCGGGGCGGTGATCGCCCTCATCTGGGCGAACTCCCCCTGGTCGGCGGCCTACGAGTCGCTGCGGGACACCCGGATCGGCCCGGCGTCGCTGCACCTGGACCTCACGCTGGGCACCTGGGCGGCCGACGGGCTGCTGGCGATCTTCTTCTTCGTGGTCGGGCTCGAGCTCAAGCGCGAATTCGTCGCCGGCGACCTGCGCGAACCCCGGCGGGCGGTCCTGCCGGTGGCCGCCGCGATCGGCGGGATGGTCGTCCCCGCGGTGCTGTTCGTGCTGGTCAACCTGCGCACCGGCGATGGCGCGCTGCGCGGCTGGGCGATCCCGACGGCCACCGACATCGCTTTCGCCCTCGCCATCCTGGCGGTGATCAGCACCCACCTGCCGACCGCGCTGCGCACCTTCCTGCTGACCCTGGCCGTGGTCGACGACCTGCTGGCCATCACGGTCATCGCGATCTTCTACACCTCCGCCCTGGCGGTCGTGCCGCTGCTGCTGGCCATGGTCCCGCTGGCCGTCTTCGGCTTCCTGGTGCAGAAGCGGATCCGGTGGTGGTGGCTGCTCATCCCGCTGGCCGTCCTCACCTGGGTGCTGATGCACGAGTCGGGCGTGCACGCCACCGTCGCCGGCGTGCTGCTGGCCTTCACCGTGCCGGTGGTCCGCAGCCAGGCCGCCGGTGGCCCCGACGCCGGCCCGGGGCTGGCCGAGCACCTCGAGCACCGGATCCGGCCGATCTCCGCCGGGTTCGCCGTCCCGGTGTTCGCGTTCTTCGCCGCCGGGGTCACCATCGGCGGCCTGGACGGCCTGGTGGAGTCGCTGTCGGACCCGGTCGCGATCGGCATCGTCGTGGGCCTGGTGGCGGGCAAGACGATCGGCATCACCGGGGCCACCTGGCTGGTCTCCCGGTTCACCCGCGCCCAGCTCGACGAGTCGCTGGGCTGGCCGGACGTGATCGGCCTCGCCATGCTCGCCGGCATCGGCTTCACCGTGTCGCTGCTGATCGGCGCGCTGGCCTACGGGGAGGGGTCGCTGCGCGACGAGCACGTGAAGGTCGGGGTCCTGGTCGGCACGTTGACCGCCGCGCTGCTGGCCTCGGTCCTGCTGCGGCTGCGGGACCGACGGTACCGCCGGATCGCCGAGGAGGAGACCGTGGACGTCGACGCCGACGGCGTGCCGGACGTCTACCAGACCCAGGACGGCCGCCAGATCCGGACCGTGGAGGCCGATGCCGACCACGACCCGGACCGGAGGGACATCCCGCCGCCCGGGCGCCCCGCGCGTCCGTCCGCCGACAGCTGAGAAAAGGACGTTGCAGAGGCCCTTTCGCCGTCGTACGGTCGTCGTACACGAGAGAGGAGGTGGTCCGAAAGTTGCATACGTTCAGGACTCGTGAGGTGGCTGTCCGCTAGCCGCCGTCCAGATGGGCCGCCCGTTCAGCCGACCTCTTCCGAGCGAGGCTGAGCGACGGCAGATCGCCCGTCCGTCGTACGGCGGCGAGCGAGAACCGGACAGTCACCCGACCCCCGGGCCGCCGACCAATGTCCAGTCGGCCCGCGAGCCGCTCCTCCGCACTGCGGGGTCAGCGCCGCGGAGCAGCCCGGGGGTTGTCCGTCTCCTGGGACGTCCCAGGGAGGTGTGCAGGTGCAGTTCGCCGGGCGGTCCGTGGCGCTCGACACCGCCGCCGGCGACTGGCTCGCCGAGGCGTTGCACCGGGCACCCCTGGACACGGTCGGCTCGCTGGTGCCGGCCGGCTTCGCCGCGATCGCCCGGGTGTTCCACCCCGCCGTCCGCTACGTCGGGGACGAGGACGTCGAGGTCCCGTGGGCCGACGTCGCCGCGGCGAACGGCACGAAGGTCCACCCGCTCATGCAGTGGGGCTCGCTCACCGGGTCGATGGACTACTTCGAGAACGACGACCAGGCGCCCCTGTGGCACGGCGCCCCGGCGCGCGGGCACCTGCCCGTACCGGTCGCCGAACGCCTCGCCCCGGTGCTGGCGCGGCACACCACCACCCCGGACGTCTGCTGGTTCGGTGTCCGGCAGGGCGGCGCCGTGATCGCCGACCATCCCACCCTGAGCCTGGGCGACCGCGACTTCTGGCTGGTCAACGGCTCGATCGGGCTCGCGACGGTGAACTTCGCAGCCGAGCCGTTCGAGCAGAGCGCCAACCTGTGGTGGCCCGCCGACCGCGCCTGGCTGGTGGCGACGGACATCGACCTGGTCACCACCTACGTCGGGGGTACCACCGCCTGCATCGCGGAACTGCTGGCCGACGAGGGGCTCGAGGCCGCCCCGGCCGACCGCCGGCAGAAGGTCACCTGGGACGCCGACCAGGTCAACCCACCCCCGCCCGACGCCCCCGACTAGCAGCCAAAATGGCCATTTTGGCCTCTACCGCGACGCAACGTTCTCGTGAACCGCCAAAATGGCCATTTTGGCGGTCAGAGGCGGGCGAGCTCGGCGGCCAGGTCGTCGAGGCCCAGGCTGCCCTGGCTGAGCGCCGCCATGTGCCAGGCCTTGAGGTCGAAGTCGGCGCCGCGCGCCTGTCGCGCCGCCTCGCGGCCCTGCAGCCAGGCCCGCTCCCCCAGCTTGTAGCTGATCGCCTGCCCGGGCATGCCCAGGTAGCGCACCAGCTCGCTGTCGAGGAAGGCGTCGTCCCGGCCGCAGTACTCACCGAAGAACGCACGGGCCAGGTCGGGGGTCCAGGGCTGCCCGCGGTGCTCGGCCAGCGCTCCGTCGGCATCGGCGGGGATCGGCAGCTGGAGGTGCATGCCGATGTCCACGACCACCCGGACGGCGCGCATCTGCTGGGCATCGAGGTACCCCAGCCGGGCGCCGCGGTCGGGAAGGAAGCCCAGCTCGTCCATCAGCCGCTCGGCGTACAGGGCCCAGCCTTCGACGTTGGCGCCGACCGAGCCCAGCGAGGTCTGGTACGCCGACAGCTCGCCGGAGACGTACGCCCACTGCGCCAGCTGCAGGTGGTGGCCGGGGACGCCCTCGTGGTACCAGGTGGAGACGAGGTCCCACAGCGGGAAGCGCTCCCGGCCCAGCGTGGGCAGCCAGGTGCGGCCGGGCCGGGAGAAGTCCTGCGTGGGCCGGGTGTAGTAGGGGGCCGCGGCGCTGCCGGGCGGAGCGATCATCGCCTCGACCCGACGGATCGGCTCGGCGAGGTCGAAGTGCACGCCGTCCAGGGCGGTCATCGCGTCGTCCATCATCGACTGCAGCCGCTGCCGGACCTGCTCGACGCCCTCGACGGACTCGCCGTGCTCGTTGAGCCAGCGCATGGCCTCCATCGGCGTCGCACCAGGAAGAACCTGCTCGGCGGCGGTGCGCTGCTCCTCGCGGATCCGCAGGTGCTCGCCCCAGCCCCAGGCATAGGCGTCCTCCAGGCCTGACCCGGTGCCCAGGTCGGTGCCGTTCCAGGCCCGGGCGAAGCGGGCGTAGCGCTCCCGGCCGACGGCGTCGGGCGTGCCCGCGGCCCGCGGCGCGTAGCTGTCGCGGAGGAAGTCGCGCACCTCGGCCACGGCGCCGTCGGCGGCGGCCGCGGCGGCGTCCAGCTCGCTGCGCAGCTCGTCGGGGCCGGCAGCCACGACGCCGGCGAAGTACGGGCCGGCCAGCCACTCGCCGAGCTGCCCGACGACGGTGTGCACCTGGCGCGGCGCGGCGAACAACCCGCGGGAGGCACCCTCGGTGAGGGTGGCCAGGTAACCGCGGTAGGCCTCCGGCACCCGGGCCAGCCGGCGGCCGAGCACCGCCCAGTCCTCGGGGGTCCCGGTGGGCATCATCGAGAAGACCTGGCGTACCGAGTGCACCGGGGAGAACAGGTTGGACAGCGCCCGCAGCCCCTCCCCGGCCTCGTGCTGGTCGAGGCTGGCGGTCAGCCGCTCGCGCAGCAACCGTGCGCAGCGCAGCTCCACCGGGTCCGACGCCAGCGCGGGGTCCGCGGCCAGCACCCGGTCCAGCTCGGCGAGCGTGGACCGCTCGAGCGCGGCCTCCGCCGCCAGGCCGGCGGGGCTGAGGTCGGGCAGCTCGTCGCTGGCCGGCCGGGTGCCCAGCTGGGTACCGACGATGGGGTCGAGGTCGCAGACGGCGTCGACGTAGGCGTCGGCCACCTGGCGCGGGGTGCGGGGGCGGTCGGTCACGGGGCTCAGCGGATCCTCTCCAGGCGGGCGGACATGGTCGGCCGCAGCGGCTGGTCGCCGGCGGCCCGGTCGACGGCGTACATCAGCGCGCCCTCGACGATCCCGTACAGCCGGGCGGCGCGGCTGACGTCGGGATGGTCGGGGGTGCGCGCCAGGACGTCGCTGGTGAACTCCCAGCTGGTCGTGGTCCGGGCCTGCCCCACGTAGATCTCCACCAGCCCGTCCGGAGAGCTCACCAGCAGCTCCACGTCGTCGCCGGCCCGTGGACGCAGGAACCCGGACTCGCGCTGGTCGGGCCCCTCGACCCGGCCCTCCGCCGACAGCCGCCAGGTGCGCGACTCGTAGGTCAGGAAGTTCCGGCCGTCGTGGGCGAAGCGCACCCACTGCCCGAACCGGTGGTCACCGTCGGCTCCGGCCGCCTGCCCCTCGCCGTGCCACTCGCCGAGCAGCGGGAGCACCGCGAGCAGCTCGTGCGCGACCTCCGGCCCGACCCGGACGTCGACGGTGTCCTGCACCGGGAGCGCCGTCGGCCCGGACGCCGGACCTTCGGGGAGGCCGGGCGGGGTGGGGGCGCTCATCGGGCGCGCCCCGCCCGCTCGCGGCGGGTGAGCCGCCACGCGGCGGATGCGCACCCGCCGGCGGCCAGTGCGGTGAGGGCGACCAGCACCCAGGCGGAGAACAGACCCATGCCGCCACGGTATCCGCGCCCTCGGGGCCAGGCGGCCGCCGGGCCTGTGCCGCCGTCCCGAACGGCGTGCGCTGGCGCACAGGAACCGGCCGTCGAACCGTGCCTTCGCGCACATCGTTGGCCCGGCACAGGGGGCGGGGCGCCCGGACACGACAGAGCCCGCCTCCCCGGTGGGGAGACGGGCCCGCCACGTGGCGCTTCAGGCGATCGCCAGCGTCGTCTCGTTCAGGCCGACGTCGGCCGCGATCGTGCGCTCGGCGCGGCCCACCGGGGCCAGCGAGCGCAGCGTCCACTTCCCCGGCGCGGCGAAGAACCGGAACTCGCCCTCCGGGCTGGTCACCACCTCGGCGGTGAACTCGTCGGTCTCGTCCAGCAGTCGGACGTAGGCACCGGCGACCGGGTCGCCGTCGTGCCACACCGACCCCTGGATCACCGTCTGGGTGCTCAGGTCGATGCCGTCGAGCACACCGCCCTGCTTGGGGGCTCCGCACATGGTCAGCTCACTTCTCGATCGGGACGCCGACCAGCGAGCCGTACTCGACCCAGCTGCCGTCGTAGTTCTTGACGTCGGACTTGCCGAGCAGCTCGCGCAGCACGAACCAGGTGTGGCTCGAGCGCTCGCCGATCCGGCAGTAGGCGATGGTCGGCTTGCTGGCGTCGAAACCCTGCTCGTCGTAGAGCGCGGCGAGCTGCTCGTCGCTCTTGAAGGTGCCGTCCTCGTTGGCCGCCTTGCTCCACGGGATGTTCTTCGCCGTGGGCACGTGCCCGCCCTTCTGCGCCATCTCCTGCGGCAGGTGCGCCGGGGCGAGGATCTTGCCGGAGAACTCGTCGGGCGAGCGGACGTCGATGAGGTTCTTGCTGCCGATCGAGGCAACGACTTCGTCGCGGAAGGCGCGGATCGACAGGTCGGGCTCGCTGGCCCGGTACTGCGTGGCCGGGCGCGGATGAGCGTCCTTGGACAGCGGACGGCCGTCCAGCTCCCACTTCTTGCGGCCGCCGTCGATCAGCTTGACGTCGCGGTGGCCGTACAGCTTGAAGTACCAGTAGGCGTAGGCGGCGAACCAGTTGTTGTTGCCGCCGTACAGGATCACGGTGTCGTCGTTGCCGATCCCGCGCGAGGACAGCAGCGTCTCGAAGGCCTCGCGGCCGACGAAGTCGCGGCGCAGCGGGTCCTGCAGGTCCTTCTTCCAGTCGAGCTTGACGGCACCCTCGAGGTGGCCGCCGTCGTAGGCGCTGGTGTCCTCGTCGACCTCGACGAAGACGAGGCCGGGGTCGCCGAGGTGTTCCTGGGCCCAGTCGGCAGTGACGAGCACGTCGCTTCGGCTCATGTCTGGTGTTCCTCCATCAGTTGTCCGGGGATGTGCAGGAAAGTGGTGTCGGTGCTCGAGGGGCCGATACCCGCAACGGTCGCCGCACCCCGCGGGGATGGACGGCGAAGACGACCTCGGGACGGCGGGACGGCGCGTTCCGGGACGAACGATCGTCCCCTCAGGAGGTCGGACAGAGGGAGCTGCCGACGCGGCACAGGTCGACTGTGCGGCGCGAGGTCAGCAGGGTGCCCACGGCCGAATCGTAACGGATCACCCGGGTACCCCCGCCCGGCCGCCCACCACGGCATCGACCACGGCGGCCAGCCGGGGCAAGGGAGGCGCGCCGTCGGCCCGCCCCACCACCGCGCCGCTGCGGTCGACGTAGAAGAGCGTGGGGGTGCGCTGCACCCCCAGCGCGCGGACGGCCCCGAGGTGGCTCTCCGCGTCCACGTGCACGTACGCCAGCCCGGGCCGGCTGGTGCGCAGCTGCTGGAGCCGGGCGCGGGTCGCGCGGCACGGTCCGCAGAACGCGGTGGAGAACTGGACCACGGTGAGGTCGGCGTCCCCGGGGCGGACGCCGAGCTCCATCAGGACGGCGAGCGTCCCCGCGTCGTCCGTCGGCTGGGTCACCCTCCTGCCAACCGGGCCACCCCCGGGGGCATTCCGGCCGATCAACCCCCCAGCACGGTGTCGGTCGCCTGGACCGACACCTGCACGCCCTCGCGCTCGGGCTGGACGCCCGTCACCTGCAGGCCGAAGGGCAGCGCCGGGACCGGGTACCGGAAGTCCAGCAGGTCGGCGGCCCGGTCCACCACGAAGTCGGGGACGCCGAGCCCGGCGGCCGCGGCCTGGTCGACGTCGACCACCACCTCCTGGCCGTCCAGCTCGACCGTGCCGGCCGCGGTGAGCGGGACCTCGACGCCCAGCAGCTCGACCGTCCGGGTCAACCGGAGCCCGTCGCCCTCGGCGGCCAGCGTCGTGTCGCCGCCGAGCTGGGCGGCCAGCAGCTCGTAGGAGAGCGTGGCGGTGCCCTCCACCCGCTCGACCGGGATCTCCTCGACCGACCCGGAGAGGACGTCGGAGAGCGGCACGTGCACGCCCCGCAGCGAGACGTGGGCCACCGTGCCGGCGGGCTGCCCGAGCTGCTCGGCGGTGAGGGAGATCCGCACGTCCTCGTAGCGGCCACCGAGCGCCTGGGTGAGGAACGGGAAGCCGGTGATCTCCACCTCCGGCGGTCCGGCCAGCTCACCGCGCTCGGCGATCCGGGTGGCCACCTGGTCCTCCGTGATGTTCTCCGCCACCCGGTCGGCGGCCACCACGAGCCCGACCGTCAGCACGAGCAGGAACAGCAGCACCTTCATCGTCGCGCGCCCGTCAGCCGGCCGCGTAGAGGGTGAGGGCGTAGGCCGCCGGCGCCGCGGCCGTGAGCGGCAGCACCGCCTGGACCACCGGCAGCGCCCAGCTCCGCTGCGCCCGCTCGGCCACCACGTAGGACGCGCCCAGCCCGGTGAGCGCGGCCACCGCGCCCAGCACCGTGCCGGCGGTGACGGCCGCCAGCGCGTCGAACAGGGTGGCCGCCCCGTCGCGGAGCACCGCGACCCCGATGCCGGCCGCGATCCCGAGCACCAGGCCGACCAGGCCGCGGGGCACCCCGTAGGCGATCTGCGGCCGGGGCAGCACGACGTCGACCAGGTGCCCGACGAGCAGGGTCCCGCCGACGACGAGCACGGCGGTGGTCACCGACCGGGGCCCGCCGTCCAGCCGGCCGACGGTGAGCAGCAGGCCCAGGGCGCACACCGCGGAGACCAGCATGACCACCCCGGCCAGCGACGCGACCAGGTACCGGCGGGGCGCCGGGCGGACCATCTGGTGGACCACGGCGGCCAGGAAGACCAGGCCCAGCACGACGACCAGGCCGTCCAGCCGGGCCCGCTCGGGCAGCAGCAGCGCGACGTCGGTGCCGGCCGCCGCCGCCGTTCCGAGAGCCAGGGAGCCGAGGAAGCCCCGGATCCCGGTGGCCACCACCCACGCGGCCACCAGCGCCAGCTGCGCGGCGGCCACCGCCGCCACGAGCCCGGCCTGGCCCCAGACGGCCGGCAACCCGACGAGCACCGCCGTCACGACGACCACCGCGCCGGCGGCGGGCAGGTGGTGGGCGCGCGGGGACAGCTCCCTCGCCAGCACGGCCGCGGTCACCCCCCGATGCTCGCAGAACCCGCGGCCCCGGCCCCGGCAACCGCGCCGACCGCGCCGCGGCCGATCCGCTCGGCCGGCGACGGAACCGTCTTCCAGCGCACGTCGAGCCGGAGCCGGCGGGCGGCGACACCCGGCCGGCGGCCGGCCGGATCCGGGAGGGGCTGGCGCACGTCGGTTATCCTGCCCTCCCACCTCGACAGCGTCGTCGACGGCCTCGTGAGGAGACGACATGCGACTCGTGCTCATGACCTCGGCGCGTCAGGCGACCACCGAGGTGCTGCCGGCCCTCGGGTTGCTCGGCCACCAGGTCCGTGTGGTCGTCCCGGAGCTGTCCAGCCTGCTCGACGGTGACGCCGGTGACGTCGTCCTGGTCGATGCCCGGCACGACCTGGTCTCGGCCCGCACGCTGTGCAGCCTGCTGGCCTCCACCGGCGTCGCGGCGTGCGTGGTGGCGGTGCTGTCGGAGGGTGGGCTCGTGGCCCTGTCCGCCGGCTGGGGTGTCGACGACGTGGTGCTGGACACCGCGGGGCCGGCCGAGGTCGACGCGCGGCTGAAGTGGGCCACCGGCCGCCGGCTGGCCGCCGCCACCCCGGCCGACGGTGTCGAGGGCGGTGTGACCAAGGCAGGCGAGCTGGTCATCGACGAGCACAGCTACTCGGCGAAGCTCCGCGGCCGGCCGCTGGATCTGACCTACAAGGAGTTCGAGCTCCTCAAGTACCTCGCCCAGCACCCGGGCCGGGTCTTCTCCCGGGCCCAGCTGCTGCAGGAGATCTGGGGCTACGACTACTTCGGTGGCACCCGCACCGTCGACGTCCACGTGCGCCGCTTGCGCGCCAAGCTCGGCGCGGAGCACGAGGCCCTGATCGGCACGGTGCGCAACGTGGGCTACAAGCTCGACCAGCAGGTCGCCGACGCCACCGCCCTGGCCGGCGCGGCCGCCGCCGACACCCCGCTCCCGGTCCTCCCCTGAACGCCCAGCCACCACCGGCGGTCAGCGACGCGACCCGGCTGCCGGCCAACGAGATCGCCGAGGTCCGCGCCCTGCTCGCCGGGGCCGCCGCGGCCGACGGCGTCCGGCCGGTGTCGGAGGAGGGCGAGCTCCGGCTGCAGCACGGCGGGGCCGCCGGCGGCTCCGACCTGACCGCCCGGGACGCCGGCGGCGCACTGCTGGGTTACGCGCGGCTCGAGGTGGCCGCCGACGAGGCGGAGGCCGAGCTCGTCGTGCGCCCGGAGGCACGGCGCCGCGGGGTGGGCACCGCCCTGCTGGCCCGGGCCGAGGAGCTGGCCGGTGGCCGGCCGCTGCGGGTGTGGGCACACGGCGAGCTGCCCGGCTCCACGGAACTGGCCACCGGGCGTGGCTACACCCGGGCCCGGGTGCTGCTGCAGATGCGCCGTCCACTCGACGGGGTCGACCCCGATCCGCAGCCCGCCCTGCCCGAGGGCGTCACGGTGCGGCCCTTCCGCCCCGGCGTCGACGAGGTCGCGTGGCTCCAGGTCAACGCGGCAGCTTTCGCCGGCCACCCCGAGCAGGGCCGGTGGACCGCCGAGGACCTCGCCCTGCGGCAGTCCGAGCCGTGGTTCGACCCGGCCGGCTTCTTCCTCGCCTGGCGGGACGAGCCCACCGGCCCCCGCCTGCTGGGCTTCCACTGGACCAAGGTGCACCCGGCCGGCGAGGCGGCGGAGGGCCCGATCGGCGAGGTGTACGTCCTCGGCATCGACCCGTCGGCGCAGGGGCTCGGCCTCGGCCGGGCGCTCACCGACCTGGGGCTGGCCCACCTGCGCCGCGCCGGGCTCTCGCACGTCCTGCTGTACGTCGAGGAGGAGAACACCGCCGCGGTGGCCCTCTACGAACGCAGCGGTTTCACCCGGCACGCCGTCGACGTGAACTGGCGGTCCGCTGCCGGCTGAGCCGGCCGGCCCTCGCACCCCGCCCGACCACCCGCGTTCGCAGCCGCCCGCCGCCACGCCACAACGCCCCGCCGCCACGCCCCGCCAGGGACCCCGCGCGGCGGCCCCGCCACCCGACGCGCGGTGAGTTCACCGGCCCGACGTGACCCGGCCCACGGGCAGTGACCGAACGCTCCGCCCTCGTTCACCTGGCGTTCATCGAGCCACCCGGATCCGTCCACCTCAGCTGCTTAACGTCCCTCTCGTTGGATCCCCTGCCCGGCATCGACGTCCGGGTGACCTCCAGTCGAAAGGCACTGAGTTGAAGCTCAGCTCCAGGACGCGCGCCACCACCCTCGCGGTGGCCCTCGCCGGCACGCTCGCCCTTTCCGCCTGTGGTGCCTCCAACGAGGCCGACCCGGGCACCGCCGGCAGCGGCAGCGCCGAGACCCAGCTGAGCGGCACCCTGGTCGGTGCGGGCGCGAGCAGCCAGCAGGCCGCGATGCAGGGCTGGACCGCCGGCTACTCCAGCGTGCAGCCCGGCGTGACGGTGAACTACGACCCGGTCGGGTCCGGCGGCGGCCGCGAGCAGTTCCTCGCCGGCGGCACGGATTTCGCCGGCAGTGACGCCGCGCTGGACGCCGACGAGCTGGCACAGGCCGAGCAGCGCTGCGGCGCCTCCGGCGTCTTCGAGCTGCCCAACTACATCTCGCCGATCGCCGTGGTCTACAACCTGGCGGGCGTCGACGAGCTCAACCTCTCCCCCGACGTCCTGGCCAGGATCTTCGCCCAGCAGATCACCACCTGGAACGACCCGGCGATCGCCGCGGACAACCCGGACGTGACGCTGCCCGACACCCCGATCACCGTCGTGAACCGCAGCGACGAGTCCGGCACCACGGAGAACTTCGTCGAGTACCTGGCCGCCGTCGCCCCCGAGACGTGGACCTACGAGGTCAGCGGCGACTGGCCGGTGCCCGGCGGCGAGGCCGCCCAGGGCACCTCGGGCGTCGTCAGCGCGGTGGAGGCCGGGGCCGGCGCGATCACCTACGCCGACCTGAGCCAGGCCGGTGACCTGGGCGTCGCCAGCATCGGGGTCGGCGACGACTTGGTGGCCCCCTCGGCGGAGACCGCCTCCGCGGTCGTGGAGAACTCCGAGCCGCTGGAGGGCCGCGGCGAGTACGACTTCGCCATCGAGCTCGCCCGCGACACGACCGAGTCCGGCAACTACCCGATCGTGCTGGTCAGCTACCACGTCGGCTGCGTGGAGTACGAGGACCCCGAGACCGCCGACCTGGTCGCCGACTTCATGGGCTACGTGATCAGCGAGGAGGGCCAGCAGGCAGCGGCCGACTCGGCCGGCTCGTCCCCGATCTCCGACGCCCTGCGGGAGCAGGCCCAGGGCGCGGTCGACGCGATCACGGCCACCAGCTGACCGGGAGCCCGACAGCGGGGCTGCGGCCCGGACCACCCTCGGGCGGTCCGGGCCGCAGCCCCGCCCGCACCACCCGCGCGGCACCACCCCACCGGCACCACCCCGCACACATCCCGACGGAGCAGCGGTGACCACGACCAGTTCCCCGACCACCCCGGCCGGCCGGCCCAAGCAGCGCCCCGGCGACCGGGTCTTCGCCGGGAGCGCCAAGGGCGCCGGCATCCTGATCCTGGTCATCCTCGCCGGGGTGGCGGCCTTCCTCGTCACGGAGTCGCTGCCGGCGCTCACCGCCCCGGCCGACGAGATCCCGGGCGGCGAGGGGCTGATCGCCTACGTCGCGCCGCTGATCTTCGGCACGCTCCTGGCCGCCGCGCTGGCCATCCTGGTCGCCACCCCCCTCGGGGTGGCGATCGCGCTGTTCATCACCAACTACGCCCCCCGCCGGCTGGCCCAGGTGCTCGGCTACCTGGTCGACCTGCTCGTCGCGATCCCCAGCATCGTCTACGGCTTCTGGGGCATCTACTGGCTCGCCCCGAAGCTGGTCCCGCTGTTCCAGTGGCTCGAGCAGCACCTCGGGTTCATCCCGCTGTTCGCCGGCCCGGCCTCGGCGACGGGCCGCACGATGTTCACCGCGGGCCTGGTGCTGGCCGTGATGATCCTGCCGATCGTCAGCGCCATCTCCCGCGAGGTCTTCCTCCAGGTGCCCGCGCTGCACCGCGAGGCAGCCCTCGCCCTGGGGGCCACCCGCTGGGAGATGATCAGGATGGCGGTCCTGCCCTACGGCAAGTCCGGGATCATCGGCGGGGCGATGCTCGGCCTGGGCCGCGCGCTCGGCGAGACGCTGGCCATTGCCCTGGTCCTGTCGGTCTCCGGCGGCATCACCTTCAACCTGATCGGCACCGGCAACCCCTCGACGATCGCAGCGAACATCGCGCTGCAGTTCCCCGAGTCGACGGGCATCGACGTGAACACCCTGATCGCCAGCGGACTGGCGCTGTTCGTCATCACCCTCGCGGTCAACGTGCTCGCCCGGTGGGTCGTCAACCGCCGGGCCGACTTCTCCGGAGCCAACTGATGAGTACCCGGACGCCCCCTGCCCCGGCCGCGCCGACCAGCGCCCCGCCGGCGACGTCCACCGCCGCGAGCCGTCCGAAGCTCCCGCGCTGGGCCCCGTGGGCGGTCTTCGCCGCAGCGGCCGTGGCCGCGTTCCTCGTCGGGCGGCTGACCAGCCCGAACCTCGCCCTGCTGGTCATCTACACGGTCGTGCTCGGGACCGTCGTCCTGTACGTGGTGTCCCGGGTGGTCGAGGGCCCCCGCAAGGCCACCGACCGGCTCGTCACCTCGGTCGTCTACAGCGCCTTCGGCATCGCCATGGTGCCGTTGCTCTCGCTGGTCTACGAGGTGACCCGGCGCGGGGCCGAGCGCCTGGACGGCGAGTTCCTCAACTCCTCGCTGGTCGGGATCACCGGCGAAGGTGGCGGGGCCTACCACGCGATCATGGGCACGCTGATCATCACCGCGCTCACCACGCTGATCTCGGTGCCGATCGGGCTGCTGACCGCCATCTACCTGGTCGAGTACGGCAACGGCCGGTTGAAGAAGGCGATCACCTTCCTGGTCGACGTGATGACCGGCATCCCGTCCATCGTGGCCGGCCTCTTCGCCTACGCGCTGTTCGCCCTGTTCCTCGGCCCCGGCATCCGGCTGGGCATCGCCGGCGCCGTAGCGCTCTCGGTGCTGATGATCCCGGTCGTCGTCCGG
This sequence comes from Modestobacter lapidis, assembly GCF_054780755.1. NCBI lineage: Bacteria > Bacillati > Actinomycetota > Actinomycetes > Geodermatophilales > Geodermatophilaceae > Modestobacter > Modestobacter lapidis. Next base: position 91,162 of record NZ_BAAGVS010000009.1, read on the forward strand.
TCCGCCGAGGAGGTGCTCAAGCTGGTGCCCAACGAGCTGCGCGAGGCCGCGTACGCCCTCGGCGTGCCCCGCTGGCGGACGATCGTCAAGGTCGTCCTCCCCACGGCCGTCGCCGGCCTGGGCGCCGGGATCACGCTGGCGATCGCCCGGGTCATCGGAGAGACCGCACCGCTGCTGATCACCGTGGGCATCACCAACGCCACGAACCTCGACCCGTTCGACTCGCGCATGGCCACGCTGCCGGTGTACGCGTACTACCAGCTCACCCAGCCCGGGGTGCCACCCGAGTTCGCCATCGACCGCGCCTGGACGGCCGCGCTCATCCTCATCATCCTGGTCATGGGCCTCAACGTGGTCGCCCGCCTGATCAGTCGCTTCTTCGCCCCCAAGAACAGTCGCTGACCCGCTCGACCCGAGAGGAACCCCCATGGCCAAGCGCATCGACGTCTCGGACCTGGACATCTACTACGGCAACTTCAAGGCGGTCGAAGGGGTCAACCTCTCCATCGAGCCGCGCAGCATCACCGCGCTGATCGGGCCCTCCGGCTGCGGGAAGTCGACGTTCCTGCGTGCGCTGAACCGGATGCACGAGGTGATCCCCGGGGCCCGGGTCGAGGGCAAGGTCGTCATCGAGGGGCAGGATCTCTACGGGGCCGACGTCGACCCGGTCGACGTCCGGCGGCAGATCGGCATGGTCTTCCAGCGGCCCAACCCGTTCCCGACCATGTCGATCTACGACAACGTCGCCGCCGGGATCCGGCTGAACAACAAGAAGATGAAGAAGGCCGACCTCGACGACCTGGTCGAGCGGTCCCTGCGGGGGGCCAACCTGTGGAACGAGGTCAAGGACCGCCTCGACCGCCCCGGCTCCGGCCTGTCCGGCGGACAGCAGCAGCGGCTCTGCATCGCCCGGGCCATCGCCGTCGAGCCCGACGTGCTGCTGATGGACGAGCCCTGCTCGGCGCTCGACCCGATCTCCACGTTGGCCATCGAGGACCTCATGGCCGAGCTCAAGGAGCGGTTCACCATCGTGATCGTCACCCACAACATGCAGCAGGCGGCCCGGGTCAGCGAGCAGACCGGGTTCTTCAACCTCAACGGGGTGGGCCAGCCCGGGCGCCTCATCGAGTTCAACCCGACCGAGAAGATCTTCAGCAACCCCGAGATGAAGGCGACGGAGGACTACATCTCCGGCCGCTTCGGCTGACCTCCGCACGCCGCGCCCCCGGCACCGACCACCGGGCCGGTCGGCCTCCGGGTCGGCCGGCCCGTGCGTCCCGGCGTCAGGCGCAGGGCGCGGCAGCGGCTGCCGGAGCTGGAGCCGCGGCCTCCGGCACCGGAGTGCCGACCGCGACTGGGGCGACGACCGGGGCGGCGACCGGGTCGCCGGGCCCCAGCACCAGCTGCACGCCGCCGGCCACCAGCTCCGTCTCCACCAGCACGGCGCCGGGGACGGCGGCCGCCACGGTGCGGGCCGGCTCCAGCGCAGCGGGCGCGTACCGGACGACGGTCTGGTCGACCGCCGCCGGCTCCGTCGCCACCACGCCGGTGCGGAAGCCGGCCGCGACGAGAGCCTCCGCCGTGGGCACCGCCCGGCCGGCGCCGGTGGCATCCAGCACGTCGACGGTCACCCCGGCCGGCGGCACGGTGACCGTGGTGCCCGGCGGGACCGGACTGGCCAGCGCTGGGTCGATCGGCGCCTCGGGCACCTCGGCGGCCGCCGGATCGACCGTGCCGGCCGGCGTGGCCGGCAGCCGGCCCTCGTCGATGACGGCGTCGAACACCGCCCGGGCGCCCACCCCGTCGATCAGGGTCCCCGCCTGGTCGGTGCCGGCCGGGACGTAGCCGATCCGCGACACCGGCACGCCGCTGCTCTCGATCGCGTCCCCGCCCAGATCGCCCAGCGTCGCACCGAGGGAACGGAGGTCGCCCAGGGTGGTGTCGGCGTCGACCGTGACGGCCTCGGCGGCCCGGGTCAGGACCTGCGTGAGCTGCAGCGGGTCGGCGAGGGTGCCGGCGGACATCGCCGACCCCAGCGCCGAGGTGAGCACCCGCTGGGTCTCGAGGGCCGCGGCCGTCCCGAGGACGTCCGCGCCGACCGCGGCCGGCCCGAGCAATGTGGTGACGTCCGCACCGGACAGCCGGCCAGCGCCCGCCGCGAGCGCCTCCCCACCCGCGGTGGTCACCGCGGTGGGCAGGCAGACGTCGACCCCGCCCAGGGCGTCGACCATGCCCGGCAGCGCGCCGAGGTCGAGCCCGACGTAGTGGTCGACCCGCAGGCCGGACAACTGCTGCACGGAGCGCACCAGGCACGACGGCCCGCCGTCCAGGAGCGCCGTCGCGAAGGGCTCGGTGACCGGCTGGCGCAGCGACCCGTCGGGCGTCCGGCACCCCGGGGTGTCGGTGAGGGCGGTGGGCGGGACGGCCACCAGCACGGCCCGGTCGCCGTCGTCGGAGACGTGCGCGATCAGCGTGCTGACCGAGGCCGGACCCGAGCGCCCCGGCAGCCCGGTGCCCACGACGAGGTAGGTCTCGGCAGCGTCCTGCAACCCCGGGGCGAGCACCTCGGGCCCGTCGGTGACCAGTGCGTCCACCCGGCCGATCGCGCGGTCGACGTAGAAGTAGAGGCCCACGTAGTAGGAAGCGACCACCCCCAGCAGGACGGCGAGCGCGACCGCGACCCTGGTCAGCCGGCGTCGGACCGGACCCACCGGCGCCCGCAACGGCGCGAGTCCGGCGCTGGTGACGCCGGAACCGGCGACCGGGTTCCGGGGCGGCGCCGCGGGCGGGTGCAGCCCGGGCAGCGGCGGCACCGGCATGGACAGGCGCACCGCGCGGTCCGGCAGCGGCAGCGAGGGGTGGGCGGTGCCGCCGAACTGCTCCTCGATGGGCGTGAGCCGGCGGGCCGGTCCGGCCGGTGGGGTGACGGCCGGGCTGTCCGGCGCCGGCGGGGAGCCGGCCGACCACCCGGCGGCGCCGGATGCCGGGGCCGCGGAGGCCCCGGGCCGGTCGGGCGCGGCGGCCCGCCGGGACACCGCCGGCCGATCGGGACCCGGTACCCACCGGGGGGTGTCGGTGCCCGGGGACGGCGCCGCCGCGGGGACCGGGCGCGGCAGGGCGGCGGCCGGGGACCCGGGGGTGGCCGATCCCCGGGCGGGGACCGGGACCGCCGGCACGACCGGCACCGGACGCACCGGCGTCGGACGCTGCGGGGTCGGGTGGAGCGGGGCCGGCGGGCGGGACGCCGCCGGCCCCGGACGGTCGGCGCGCGGGACCGGCGGCCGCTGCGCTGCCGCGGGCGGGACCGCCGCACGGGCCGGTGGGACCGGTGGCACGGGTTCCGGGCGTGCGGCGCCGTAGCCGTCGACCCGCTGCTGGCGGCCGGTCGCCTCCCGGCGTTCGGCCCGCCGGCCGCGGACGACACCGGTGCGGGCCAGCAGTTCCTCGACGGTGACGTGGTTCTCCGGCGTGGGGCCGCCGGCGGACCGGTCGGGGACACGGGCGCCGGCGGGCATTCCCGGGTGCCCCTCGTCCCTCGTCGGCTGGTCCGCCACCGTTGTCGACATCCCATCGTCGAAGTGCTGCCGTGCCCTGCCGGCACCCGTCCCGTGGTCCGCGGCGGGCCGAGGACGGCCGGTCACGGAAGGGCCCAGGATACGGCGGGGCGGCCCATTTCCCGGGCGGGCGCGCGGAAGGGAGCGCGGTCCGCGCTCCTCTCGGGCGGCGCGGCACCGTGGCCGTGCGTAGCGTCCCGGGGATGCGGCTCTCCATCCCCGGCCCCCTCGACGTCCTGCACGCCGCGGGAGGACTGCGGGACGGGGTCCTGGAAGCGCTGGCCCTGGTGCCGCGCATCGGCACGGCGGTCGGTCAGGTCGAGGAACTGCTGGACCGGATGTCGGGGCTCATGGCCCGGGTCGAGGTCGTCGTCGAGCGGGCGGAGGTCGCCGTCAGCGGCATCGACGCCGCGCGCGCCCGGGCCGACGAGGCCATGACGGCGGTGCGCGCGACGCAGCTGGCCGCGGACGACGCGATCTCGGCCGTGCGGCGCACCAACGCAGCCGCCGACAGCGTCATCTCCGGAGCCCGCGCCACCACCGAGGCGGCCGGCGAGGTCATCGACGGCGCCCGCGCCACCACCACCGCCGCCGCCGACGTCATCACCACGGCCCGGGCCACCACCACCGAGGCCGCCGACGTCATCACCACGGCCCGGGCCACCACCACCGAGGCCGCCAACGTCATCACCGCGGCCCGGGTTACCACCACCGAGGCCGCCGACGTCATCACCGCGGCCCGGGCCACCACCACCGAGGCCGGCGAGGTGATCACCGGCGCGCAGGGCGCCACCCGGGACGCCGGCGAGCTCGTCGCGGCGATCGGCGGCACGACGGCCGCCGCCGGCTCACTCCTCGGCCGGACGGAGGGCCTGCTGGATGCGGTCGCACCGCTGCTGGACGCCTACCGGCCCACCCTGACTGCGCTGGAGCCGGCCGCCACCCGGATGGCCCAGCACCTGGACGACACCGAGGTCCTGGCCCTGATCACCCTCGTCGACCGGCTGCCCAGGCTGGTGCAGCACCTGGACGAGGACGTCCTCCCGGTGCTGTCGAGCCTGGGCAACGTGGCCCCGGACGTGCACGACCTCCGGGACACCGTCCAGGACCTCCGCCAGGTGGTGAAGGGCTTCCCCGGCTCCCGGCTCTTCCGACGCCGCGGTGCGGAGGAGATCGCCCAGGAGGAGGCCGAGGAGGCTCAGGACCAGGACGACCAGCACCAGGACGATCGGGACCAGCAGGACCGCCAGACCGGCTCCTGAGCCACCTGCCGCGCCCGCGGTGCCCCGGGCCCCGGGGCACCGCGGGCGCAGCGGTCAGGTCTCGGTCGGGTAGCCCAGCGCGCGGACCACGTCGCCGATCCGCTCGAAGACCGCGTCGGCAGGGAGCCGCTCCAGCTCGGCGGCCACCCCGTCGGGCGCCCGGTGGTCGCGGGCGGCCTCGACCAGCTCCGCCCCGGTGTTCGGGAAGTCCGCCCGGTCCAGCCAGCGCGCCAGCTCCGCCCGGGCCACGACCGCGTCCTGCGTCATCCCCTCGGGCACGCCACCGGTCAGGGTGCTGTCCGGCGCGGCGTCCACGTCGGGGTCCGTCTCGGCGGTGGGCTCGGGATCGTTCCACTCCTCGGAGTGCGTCGTCCGCCCCGAGCGGACCATGCCCTCGAGCTCGTGCTTGAGCTCGTCGTCCTCCCGGGGGCTGTGCTTGGTGCTCCGCGCCGACGTGCCGGCGAACTCGTCGCTCTCGCTCATGTCTCCCTCTCCGTCCGGCCGTCGGCCGGGTCCGTTCAGTGCCCGCGCAGCGCGCCGGGCCTGTGCACCGCGGTGGTGCCGCTCTTCTCGCTGCGCACCTCGTACTGCGGGTCCTCCTCGCCGGCCCGCACCGTCCGGCCGGAGGCCTCGGTGTCCTCGGTGATCCTCCGTTCCACGGTGCCCTCGGCCTGGCTGCCGTGGCTGTTCCAGCTGACGTGGTCACCCTTCCGGAACTCGTCGGCCATGCCACCTCCTCGTCGTCGCGCGGCCCTCCCGGGGGGCTCCCGGGGGCCGCGCGGGATGGTTGCCTGCCCGGCACCGTCCCGGCGCACACATCGCCTGGCGCCGGCGCGCCCAGCACGACCGCCGGCCGGGCGCAAATCGAACCGTGTCACCCGTTCGGGGGGAGTCCACCGCGCGGGCTGTTCTCCACCCCCGATCGTCACGTAGCGTTCCGATCTGACGGGCCAGGGAAGCGAAAGTGCTGACCAGGGCAACAGCTCGGTGACGAAGAGTCACCATCCCGTCCGCGATCGCCGGCCCGGTCGACCCCATTCCCCCGGGGACGGCCGGGTCGGCCCCGCTCGGGCCGGGCCGGATCACCACGGGTCGCCTCCGCTGAGGTTCGATCCACGTGGGTCGCCTCCGCCTAGGCTCGATCCTCGTGAACGCCCCCGACGGGCTCCGCCCGGTCGACGTCCTCACCGTCACCGCCGTCACCTCCGTGACCCCGGCAGTCCGCCGGGTGACGCTGGGCGCCCCGGCCGACGTCGTCACCGCGGCCGGCCCCACGCTCTCGCTCCTGGTACCCCGCGTCGGCGACCGGTCCCCCCGCTGGCCGCAGATCGCCCGGGACGGCCGCATCGTCTGGCCGCAGGGCAGCCACGGCGTGAGCATGCGCCGGTACACGGCCCGCCGGCAGGACCGAGCCGCCGGAGAGGTGGACGTCGACTTCGTGCTGCACGGCGACGGCCCGGCAGCCACCTGGGCCGCGGCCGCCGCCCCCGGGGACGTGCTCGGCGTGGCCAGTTCCGCCCCCCTCGGCGACGCCCCCGCGGGCTGGCTGCTGCTGGTCGGCGACGAGACCGCGATCCCGGCCATCGGCCGGATCCTCGGTTCGGCGGCTGCCGGCGCCCGCGGCGTCGCGCTGGTCGAGGTCGCCGGCCCCGAGGAGGAGCAGCCGCTGCCCGCACCCGCCGGGGTGGAGGTGCGCTGGCTGCACCGGGCGGGCGCGGCGCCCGGTGCCGGGACGCTGCTGGTCGATGCGGTGGCCGCCGTCCAGCCACCGGCCGGCTCCGACGTCTTCGCCTGGGTGGCTGCCGAATCGGCCACCGTCCGCGCGGTGCGGGCGGACCTGCGCGACCGGTGGGGCCTGCGCCGCGGCCAGCACCACGCGATCGGCTACTGGCGGCGCGGCCGGGCGATGTCCGGAACGGACTGAACGCCCAGCCGGCTCCCAGGTAGCGTCCAGGACCAGCGCAGCCCGGTGGGGCAGCCTGTCGCCATGACGACCACCGACGCGCCAGGGACCTCGGGAGGGGCCGTGCCCACCAGCAGCCGACCGCAGCAGCCCGAGGCCCGGCTGCTCGTGGTGGACGACGAACCGAACATCCGCGAACTGCTCTCGGCCAGCCTGCGCTACGCCGGGTTCGAGGTCGCCACCGCCGCCGACGGGCAGGAGGCGCTCGCCGTCGCCGACCGGTTCCGCCCCGACCTCCTGGTCCTCGACGTGATGATGCCCGGGCTCGACGGGTTCGGCGTCGTCCGCCGGCTCCGGCAGAACGGCAGCCACACGCCGGTGCTGTTCCTCACCGCGCGCGATGCCGGGGAGGACAAGGTCACCGGGCTGACCCTGGGTGCCGACGACTACGTGACCAAGCCCTTCAGCCTCGACGAGGTGCTGGCCCGGATCCGGGCGGTGCTGCGCCGCAGCCAGAGCGTCCAGCAGGCCGACCAGGCGCCGCGGCTGACCTTCGCCGACATCGAGCTGGACGAGGAGTCGCACGAGGTCCTCAAGGCCGGGAAACTGGTCAGCCTCTCCCCCACCGAGTTCAAACTGCTCCGCTACCTGATGACGAACGCCGGCCGGGTGCTCTCGAAGGCGCAGATCCTCGACCACGTGTGGAACTACGACTTCAACGGCGAGGCGAACGTGGTCGAGTCCTACATCTCCTACCTCCGCCGCAAGGTCGACACCACCGAGCCACGCCTGCTGCACACCCTGCGCGGGGTGGGCTACTCGTTGCGGCTGCCTCGCGGCACGTGACCGCCGCTCCCGGGACGGCCGCCGCCGGTACCCCGGCGCCCCCCACCTCTCCCGAGGTCCTGACCGGTGGGCCCCTGGGCGCGGCACGACCACCCCGCGTGCCGCTGCGGATCACCCTGGTCGCCCTCCTGATGGCCCTGGTCACCGTCGCGCTGGTGGCCACCGGCTCGGCCGCCACGTCGCTGCTGCAGGGGTTCCTGCTCGACCAGCAGGATCAGAGCCTGCGCAGCCAGGTCCGCGAGATGACGGCGGACCCCGACGGGCTGCAGCGGCTGTGCGGCATGCAACGGCTGAGCCTGCCCGGCGGTGGCACCTACGTCGCCTGCCTGGACACCGACGGGGCCTTCGAGCAGTTCGCCGCCACCCGCGACGAGGACCGGCTGCCCGACGTCAGCGCGATGACCGCCACCAACGCGGCCGGGTACGGCAACGCTCCCTTCACCGTCCGCTCGGCCGACGGCAGCACCACCTGGCGGCTCGCCGTGGGGCAGGTGTCGGAGGACTTCGCCGTCGTGGTGGGCAACGACCTCGCCCAGGACGAGGCCATCGTCCACCGGCTGGTGGCGATCGAGGTCGTGGTCGGGCTGCTCGCCGTGGTCCTGCTGGGCGTCGCCGGGTACCTCCTCGTCCGCAACAGCCTGCGCCCGCTGGCCGAGGTGGAGCACACCGCGCAGGCCATCGCCGCCGGCGACCTGTCCCGCCGCGTCCCGGCCGGGAACGACCGCACCGAGGTCGGCCGGCTGTCCACCGCGATCAACGGGATGCTGGCCCGGATCGAGAGCTCCTTCCGCGCCCAGCAGGCCTCGGAGGAGCAGGCCCGGGCGTCGGAGGAGCAAGCGCTCGCCTCGGAGGCGCAGGCCGTCGCCTCGGAGGGGCGGATGCGGCGCTTCGTCGCCGACGCCAGCCACGAGCTGCGGACGCCGCTCACCTCGATCCGCGGCTTCGCCGAGCTGCACCGCCAGGGGGCGGCCGGCGGGCCCGCGGAGACCCGCCGGCTGATGCAGCGCATCGAGGCGGAGGCGACCCGGATGGGGCTGCTGGTCGAGGACCTGCTGCAGCTGGCGCGGCTGGACCAGCAGCGCCCGCTGTCCCTGGCCCCCGTCGACCTGGCGGAGGTGGCCGGCGACGCGGTGCACGACGCCCGCGCCGTCCAGCCGGCGCGGCCGATCGGGCTGCACCTGGACGAGTCACTGACCGACGTCCCGGTCGTGATCGGGGACGAGGCCCGGTTGCGCCAGGTCGTCGGCAACCTGGTCACCAACGCGCTCACCCACACGCCGCCGGACGCCCGGGTCTCCGTGCGGCTGTCCGGGGACCAGGCCGATCCGGACGTCGTGGTGCTGGCCGTGTCCGACGAGGGCCCCGGACTGGAACCGGCCGACGCCCAGCGGGTGTTCGAGCGGTTCTACCGGGCCGACCCCTCCCGCACCCGCGCCGCCGGCGGGACCGGCCTGGGGCTCTCCATCGTCGCGGCGCTGGTGGCTGCCCACGGCGGACGGGTGGAGCTGGACACGGCACCGGGCCGGGGGGCGACCTTCGCCGTCCGGCTGCCCCGGTCCGGCCCGCCGGGCCCTCCGGCCGGCCCCTGACCGACCGCCGCGCGGGCGGCGTCGCGCCATGCCGGACACTGTGACCGGGAATCCCGCTCTCCCCGAGCGGGTTGCCCACCGACAGAGCGCCGTCCACCGGACGGCGCGACCGACCCCTGCCGCCTTCCCGGGAGCTCACCGCGTGACCACCCCCGACTACCGGCTCACCCAGCTGCAGACGCTGGAGGCCGAGTCCATCCACGTGCTGCGCGAGGTCGCCGCCGAATGCGAACGGCCGGTGCTGCTGTTCTCCGGCGGCAAGGACTCCATCGTGATGCTGGAGCTGGCCCGCAAGGCGTTCGCCCCGGCGCGGATCCCCTTCCCGGTCATGCACGTCGACACCGGCCTGAACTTTCCCGAGGTACTCGAACTCCGCGACAAGCGGGTCGCCGAACTCGGCGTCGAGCTGGTCGTCGCCTCGGTTGCCGACGCGATCGCCGCCGGCACGGTGCAGGAGGAGCCGAACGGCTCCCGCAACCGGATCCAGACCCCGGTGCTGCTCGACGCCGTCGAGGAGCACGGCTTCACCGCGCTGTTCGGCGGGGCCCGCCGCGACGAGGACAAGGCCCGGGCCAAGGAGCGGGTGTTCTCCTTCCGCGACGACTTCGGCCAGTGGGACCCGAAGAACCAGCGCCCCGAGCTCTGGGACCTCTACAACGGCCGAATCCACCAGGGCGAGTCGATCCGGGTGTTCCCGCTGTCCAACTGGACCGAGCTGGACATCTGGGGGTACATCGCCCAGGAGGAGATCGCCATCCCCCCGCTGTACCTCGCCCGCGAGCGCGACGTCGTCGACCGGCAGGGGATGCTCTACGCGGTCAACGAGTTCATCACCCCGCGCGAGGGTGAGCAGGTGCTCCGGGAGAGCGTCCGCTACCGCACGGTGGGCGACGCGAACCTGACCGCAGCCGTGCGGTCCACCGCGGCCAACGTCGAGGAGATCATCGCCGAGATCGCGGTGACCCGGCTGACCGAGCGCGGCGCCACCCGCGGCGACGACAAGGTCAGCGAGGCCGCCATGGAGGACCGCAAGAAGGAGGGGTACTTCTGATGAGCGTCCCGAGTCCGGCCGCCCCCGTCGACGTCCACTCCGCCGCGGCCGAGGCCGCCGCGGAGATCGCGCACGCCCGCAAGGACATCCTGCGGATAGCCACCGCCGGCTCCGTCGACGACGGCAAGAGCACGCTGATCGGCCGGCTGCTGTACGACAGCAAGGCGGTGTTCGAGGACCAGTACGAGGCGATCGAGCGCGCCAGCCGCGGCGACTTCGTCGACCTCGCGCTGCTCACCGACGGCCTGCGCGCCGAACGCGAGCAGGGCATCACCATCGACGTCGCGTACCGCTACTTCAGCACCCCGCGGCGCACGTTCATCCTCGCCGACACCCCCGGGCACGTGCAGTACACCCGCAACATGGTCACCGGCGCCTCGACCGCGGACCTGGCGATCGTGCTGGTCGACGCCCGCAAGGGGATGCTCGAGCAGAGCCGCCGGCACGCCTTCCTCGCCTCGCTGCTGCGGGTGCCGCACCTGGTCGTCGCGGTGAACAAGATGGACCTGGTGGACTGGTCCGAGGACGTCTACGAGTCCATTCGCGACGAGTTCACCGCGTTCGCCACCAAGCTCGAGGTCCCCGACCTCACCGTCGTCCCGATCTCGGCCCTGCAGGGCGACAACGTGGTGACCCGGTCGGTGAACATGCCCTGGTACGAGGGCGCCTCGCTGCTGCACCACCTGGAGCACGTGCACGTGGCCAGCGACCGGAACCTGGTCGACACCCGGTTCCCGGTCCAGTACGTCATCCGCCCGCAGACCGACGCCCACCACGACTACCGCGGCTACGCCGGCCGGGTGGCCGGTGGCGTGCTGCGGCCCGGCGACGAGGTGCAGGTGCTGCCCAGCGGGTTGACCACCACCATCGCCGCGATCGACGGCCCGGACGGCCCGGTCGCCGAGGCCTTCCCACCCATGTCGGTGACCGTGCGGCTGGCCGACGACCTGGACGTCTCGCGCGGCGACCTGATCTGCCGGCCGCACAACGCGCCGCACGTCACCCAGGACGTCGACGCGCTGGTGTGCTGGATGAGCGACCAGCCGCTGCGGCCCCGGCAGCGCCTCGCCGTCAAGCACACCACCCGCTCGGTCCGCGCCGTGGTCAAGGAGCTGCAGTACCGCCTCGACGTCAACACGCTGCACCGGCAGACCGACGCCGACGGCGGCCTCGAGCTCGGCCTCAACGACATCGGCCGGGTGCGGCTGCGCACCACCCAGCCGCTGTTCGTCGACGACTACCACCGCAACCGGGTGACCGGCCGGTTCATCCTCGTCGACGAGGCCACCAACGCCACCGTGGGCGCCGGGATGCTCACCCCCGCCGGCTGACGAAGGACCCCTGCCCCCCGCCACTCGCAAGCTCGCGGCGGGACCCTGCAGGGGGCCTGAGGGCCGACGGGCTGACGTTTACCGGCCCGTTCTTCAGCGAGCAGCCGCGGCGGCCTTCTCCAGGGCCCGGCGGGTGAGCAGCCGGGCGAGGTGCCGCCGGTACTCCTGGTCGGCGTGCATGTCCGCGGTGGGCGAGGTGCCCTGGTCGGCGAGCGCTGCCGCCTCGGCGATCGACGCCCCGCGGGCCAGCGCCTCCTCGGTGGCCGTCGCCCGCAGCACCGAGCCACCCATGTTGGCCAGCGCCACCCGGCCCTGCACCGCGGCGGCCGCCACGATGGGCCAGTCGTTCTCGCGGCGGGTGAACTTCTCGTAGCCCCAGCCGGCGTCGCCGGTGCGCGGCACCCGCAGCTCCACGACCAGCTCGTCGGGCGACATCGCGGTCTCGAAGAAGCCGGTCCAGAACTCGGTGATGGGCACCTCGCGCCGGCCGTCGGGCCCCTGCAGGACGACGGTGCCGCCGAGGGCGAGCAGCGCGGTGGGCAGGTCCGAAGCCGGATCGCTGTGTGCGACCGTGCCGCCCAGCGTGCCACGGTGCCGCACCTGGGGGTCACCGACCCGGCCGGCCGCGTGCGGCAGCAACGGCACCTCGGTGCGGGCCGTCTCCGACCGCTCGAGCTCGAAGTGCCGGGTGCCCGCGCCGATGGCCACCTCGTCGCCCTCCACCCGGACGTAGGACAGGTCACGGATGCCGCTGATGTCGATCAGCACCGACGGCACGGCCAGCCGCAGCTTCATGATGGGCAGCAGCGAGTGGCCACCGGCCAGCAGCTTGGCGTCCTCGCCGTGCTCGGTGAGCGCGGCCACCGCCTCGTCGACCGACCGCACCTTCACGTAGTCGAACGGCGAGGGAATCATGCTCGCTCCTCCTGTGACTGGGGCACCTGGCCGGCGGCCGGGCCGGACTTGGCGGCGGTCTGCACCGCACGCACGATGTTGTGGTAGCCGGTGCACCGGCAGAGGTTGCCCTCCAGGCCCTCGCGGACCTCGCGGTCACTAGGGTCGGGGTTGTCGGCCAGCACGCCGATCGCCGCCATGACCATGCCGGGGGTGCAGAAGCCGCACTGCAGGCCGTGCTCGGCGCGGAACGCGGCCTGCATGGGGTGCATCTCGCCGTCCGGACCGGCCAGCCCCTCCAGGGTGGTGACCTGCGAGCCATCGGTCTGCGCCGCGAGCACCGTGCAGCTCTTCACGCTGAGCCCGTCGACGACGACGGTGCACGCGCCACACGAGGTCGAGTCACAGCCGATGTTGGTGGCGGTCAGCCCGCAGGTGTCGCGGAGGTAGTGGGCCAGCAGCAGCCGCGGTTCCACCTCGTCGGTGCGCTGCTGCCCGTTGACGGTGATCGAGACCTGCATCAGTTGCCTCCCTGGCCTGCGGCCTGACCGGCCTGCTGGATCGCCCGCCACACCCGCATGGGGGTGGTGGGCATGTCGATGTGCCGGACGCCGAGGTGGGCGACCGCGTCGATGACGGCGTTCTGCGTCGCCGGTGTGGAACCGATGGTGCCCGCCTCCCCGATGCCCTTGGCGCCCAGCGGGTTCATCGGGGTGGGAGTGGCCATCTCGACCAGCTCGAAGCTGGGCAGCTCGGTGGCCGAGATGAACGGGTAGTCGGCCAGCGTCGAAGTGGTCGGGTTGCCGTCCTCGTCGTAGAGGACCTCCTCCAGCAGCGCCTGCGCCACGCCCTGGGCGAAGCCGCCGTGCCGCTGACCGTCGGCCAGCAGCGGGTTGAGGATGGTGCCGGCGTCGTCGACGGCGACCAGCCGCAGGACCTCGGCCTTGCCCGACTCCGTGTCCACCTCGACGACGACGGCGTGCGCCCCGAAGGGGAACGTCGGGGCAGCGGCGCTGAAGGTGCTCTGCACCAGCAGGCGCTCGTCCCCGGCCAGCTCGGCGAAGGTGACCCCCACACCGGGGGTGCCCCGGACGGCGAGCCCGGCCAGCGCCTGGTCGACGACGAGGTCCTCCGGGTTCGCCTCGAGCTTCTCCGCCGCCCGCTTCCTCGCCAGCTCGACCAGCTCGCCGGCCGCCTGGTGCACGGCCGCGCCACCCTGCTGGAGGCTGCGCGAGCCCATCGTGCCGCCGCCCTTGGGCACCAGGTCGGTGTCGCCGTGCAGCACGGTGATCTTCTCCAGCGGGATGCCCAGCTGGTCGCTGGCGATCATCGCCCAGGAGGTGGCGTGCCCCTGCCCGTGCGGGGAGGTGCCGGTGAGGATGGTCGCGGTGCCGTCGGGGTGGATCTCGACCGACGCGTCCTCGCTGGGGGCACCGGCCTCGCCACCGGCACCGGTGATCTCCACGTACACCGACAGCCCGATGCCGAGCTGCCGGACGTCGCCGGCCTCCCGCCGCCGGGCCTGCTCGGCGCGCAGTTCCTGGTAGCCGACGGCCTCCAGCACCTTGTCCAGGGCGGTGACGTAGTCGCCGGTGTCGTAGGTGGCGCCCATCGGCGTGGTGTGCGGCGAGTCGAAAGGCGGGATCAGGTTCTTCCGGCGGACCTCGGCCGGGTCCATGCCGATCTCGGCGGCGAACAGGTCCATGGCCCGCTCGACGGAGAGGGTCGCCTCCGGCCGCCCGGCGCCGCGGTAGGCGGCGGTGGAGGTGGTGTTGGTGGCCAGCACCCGCGCCTGGGCGTGCACCTTCGGGAACGCGTAGACGCCGGAGGTCATCAGCATGGTCAGCGTCGGGAGCACCACGGCGAAGCGCGGGTGGGCGCCGGCGTCCTGGTCGATCTCGATGCTGTACGCCTCCACGGTGCCGTCCCGGCGTCCGCCGATGGTCACGACGTGGTCCTGGGCGCGGCCGTGCACCATCCCGACCAGGTTCTCCGAGCGGCTCTCGGACCAGCGCACCGGCCGGCCGGCGATCTTCGCCGCCTGGGCGATGAGCGCGAACTCGGGGTCGGCACCGATCTTGGCGCCGAAGCCGCCGCCGACGTCGGGGGTGATCACGTGCACCTTGCTGATGTCCAGACCGAGCCAGGCGGCGATCTCCATCTGCACCATCTGCGCGCCCTGGTTGGAGCACCAGATCGTCACCCGGCCGTCCTCGCCCCAGACCGCTGAAGCGGCCCGGGTCTCCAGCGGCGCGGGGGCCACCCGCTGGTTCACGACCGGGCGGCTGACCACCACCTCGCAGCCGGCGAAGAAGTCCTCCGGTGCCGGCTCGCCGAAGGCGGCGTAGACGTTGGTGCCGACGTCCGGGTAGAGCAGCACGTCCTCGGCACGCGCCGCCGCGGTACCGACCACCGCGGGCAGCGGGTCGATGTCGACGGCGACCATCTCCGCGGCGTCCTCACCCTGGTAGCGCTGCTCGGTGAGCACCACGGCGACCGGGTCGCCCACGAACCGGACGACGTCCTTGGCCAGCCAGTCCCGGGTGAAGCCGGCGTTCACGAAGGGGAACCCCGGCGGGATCGGGGCCAGGTCGGCGAGGTCGTCGGCGGTGATCACCGCGACGACGCCCGGCGCCTCCAGCGCCGCCGAGGTGTCGACGGAGAGCACCCGGCCGTGCGCGACGGTGGAGCGGACGAAGGTCGCGTGCAGCGCTCCGGCCAGCCGTTCGTCGGCCAGGTCGTCGGTGTAGACCGCCCCCCTGGTGAGGAACAGCGGGTCCTCCGTGCGGACCACCCGGGTACCGAGGATGCTCATGCGACCTGCCCTCCGTCGTCGACAACGTCGCACACTCAACCAGATGCTGTGACGGCCCCCACAGGGCCTCCCGTCCGGCGGAAACCCGAACCGCGGACGCCGGTCAGCGCAGCCGGACGGGCAGCCGGGAGAACCCGCGCAGCGTCTGCAGGTCCCGCCGCACGGGAGGGCCGGCGACCCGGAGCCGCGGAAAACGCTCGGCGAGGACGCGGAGTGCGCCGGCCGCCTCCAGGCGGGCCAGCCCGGCGCCGAGGCAGTAGTGGATGCCGGCGGAGAAGGCCAGGTGGTCCCGGGCGTTGGCCCGGGTGACGTCGAAGCGCGCCGGGTCGGTGAACACCTCCGGGTCGCGGTTGGCGGCACCGAGCAGCACGGTGACCCGGCTGCCGGCGGGCACCGGCCGGCCGGCCACGGTGGTGTCGGCGAGCGCCGTCCGACCGGTGAGCTGGACGGGGCTGTCGTACCGCAGCACCTCCTCGACCGCCAGATCCCAGCCGGAGGGGTCGGCGGCCAGCCCGTTCCACTGGTCGCGGTGGGCGTCCAGCAGCACGACGGCGTTGCTCAGCAGGTTGACCGTCGTCTCGAAGCCCGCACCGAGCAGCAACATGACGACGGCGTGCAGCTCCCGGTCGGTGAGCGCGTCGTCGGGCAGGCCGACCAGGTGGCTGACCAGGTCGTCGCCGGGATCCCGGCGCAACCGGTCGAAGTGGCCGCTCAGGAAACGGTGCATGGCCCGCAGCGCGCCCTCGGCCTCGGCGTACCGCCGGTAGGGCAGCCCCGGGTCCAGGGTGACGGCCGCGGCCCCGCCCCAGCGCAGGAAGTCCGCGCGCCGGTCGGTGGGCACGCCCAGCAGCTCGGCGATGACGAGCACCGGCAGCGGCGCGGCGTAGCCGGCCACCAGGTCGACGGGGTCCCCGCCGCCGTCGAGCTGGTCGAGCAGCGACCGGGCGATCGCCTCGATCCTCGGCTCGAACGCCGCGGTCGCCCGCGGGGTGAACGCGCGGCTGACCAGCCGCCGGTAACGGGTGTGGTCGGGCGGGTCGGTGACCAGCATCGACGGCGGTTCGGCCACGCCGTCGGCAGCCGGGTCGTCGGTGGCGGTGAGCAGCCACTGCACCCAGCGGGGCGCGGTCGACCGGTGCCAGCCGACGCCGAACGCCTCGGACCGCAGCACCTCGGCAGCGACCCGGTGGGAAGGGGTGACCAGACCGAGACTGCTGTCGGACACCGGCCCCCGGGCGCGCAGCCGCTCGTAGACCGGGTGGGGGTCCGCACGCAGCCGCGGGTCGCGCAGCAGCCGGGCCACCAGGTCGCCGCGACGGGCGGCCCGGGTGAGGTACATCGCGGGAAGGCCGTGCGCAACCGCCCAGCGCAGCGCCGTGCGCGGCGTCCGGTCCGCCGGCGCGGTTCCCGTCATGGCCACCACCCCCACCGTCGGCGGGGCCGGCCGCCGGCGCGATCCCAGCGTCGTCCTGCGCGGCCGGGTCCGCCAGCCGGACGGCGGCCCACCCGGGCCGGCCGGCCGGCGCGGAACTACTGCTGCGGCGCCTGCGAGGGGTCGCCGTCCCAGTCCTTGCCGGCCTCGCTGGCGTGCTCGGACGCGCTGTCGGTCGAGCCGGCGACGGCCTCGACCATCTCGCCGTCGGTGAGCTTCTCGCCGGCTGCGGTGACGTTGCTGCTGGGCTGGTCCGTGGCGGGCAGGCTCTCGGTGGGCTCGGTCATCGCGACGACTCCTCGGTCTGGCGGGCTCGGACCCCCGGGCCCTCCCCGCGCGGAGCCGACGGCAAACCAGCCGGCACACCGGCGGGCACCAGGTCGAACCAGACCCGCTTGCCCCCGGAGTGGTCCTCGACGCCCCACCGGGTAGCGATGGCCGCCACCATCTGCAGCCCGCGCCCGCGCGGGCGCACCCCGGAGAGCCCCTGGACCACCGGCCGGACCGCGGACCCGTCGACGACGGCGATCCGCAGCCAGTCCTCGGCCAGCACGATCTCGAGGGAGAGCCCGCCGTCCCCACCGACGTGGTCGACGACGTTGGCCACCAGTTCGGTGGCCAGCAGCTCGGCGTCCTGCCGGTCCTGGGAAGCGCCCCAGGCGGCCAGCAGCTCGCGCAGCACCCGGCGGGCCGCGACCACGCTCCGGGGCACCGCCGGCAGGTCGATGCGCGCGCTCAGGGCCGACATCGCTGGTCCTCCCGCCTCGTCGCCGGTGACCCGGAACCGGGCCACCTTCCCTTCATCGGCGGATCGGATCGCGGCCTTGACCCCCGGGGCGCCGGGTCAGGCCGTGGCCTGGTCCAGCACCCCGTCGATGGCCTTGTAGACCCGCTGCTCGGAGACCGGCCGGGAGGTGCCGATGCCCTGGGCGAACAGCCCGACCCGCAACTCCTCGACCATCCAGCGCACCCGGGCCACCGGGTCGCCGGGCGCTCCGGTGGCCGGCACCCGGGCGCGCAGCTGCTCGTACTCCTCGGTGACGGCGGTGACCTGCGCCATCCACAGCGCGTCCCGCGCGGCGTTGGCCGGCAGCTTCTCCAGCCGGTACGCCATCGCCTTCAGGTAGCGGACGACGTCGGGCAGCCGCCGCCGGCCGGCGTCGGTGACGAAGCCCCGGTGCAGCAGCCCACCCATCTGCCGGCGCAGGTCGGCGATGGCGGCATCGGGCACCCGACGGGCGGGCGCCGCGCCGATCGCCACGGCGACCTCCCGGGCCTCGGTCAGCACGGTCTCGACCCGCCGCACGGTGTCGGTGGTCAACGGCAGCAGCTGGTCGCGGGCGGTCCGCACCAGCGCGGCGAAGGCCGCCTCGTCGCGGGGCGGCCCGCCGGCGTCGGCGATGAGCTCGGCGGCGGCGGCGTCGACGCAGTCGGCGACCAGGTCGGCGATCTCGCCGTCCGGGTTGAACTGCAGGGCCAGCCGGGTGCGCGGGGAGAGACCCTTGACCACCTGTTTCACCGGTGACCCGGCCGCCAGCACCAGCAGCCGGCCGGCCCCACGCCAGGTCAGCCGGCCGGCCTCGGCCTCGGTCGGGACGACCCGGACGCCGACCGTCGTCCCCTCGTCGACGAGCGCGGGCCAGGCGGTGACGTCGTGCCCGCCGCGGCGCACCTGCACCGTGCGGGGCAGGTCGCCGATCGTCCAGCCGGTGAGCCCGGTGCGCTCGAGGTCGGCGGCCGCCCGGGCGAGGCTGGCCCGGCTCTGCGGCGCCACCTGGGCGCGCAGCGCCGCCAGGTCCTTACCGGTCGCCAACGGCTGTTGCCGGTCGTCGAGAACCCGGAAGGTGGCCCGCAGGTGGTCGGGCACCTGCTCGGGGTGCCAGGCGTCGGGCGGGACGGTCACCGCGGTGGCCCGGCGCAGCTCGCGCTCCAGCGCGGGCAGCAGCGGCTCGGTGGGATCGATGCGCGGCAGCACCTCGCGCACCCGGTCGGGGATCGGCACCAGCCCGCGGCGCAGCTGCTTGGGCAGCGAGCGCAGCAGCTCGGTCACCAGCTCCGCCCGCTGCCCGGGCACGGTGAAGGCCAGCGACTCCCCCGACGTCGCGGCGAGGGTGTCCAGCACCCCCAGCGGGACGTCGACGGTCACACCGTCCTCGGCGGCACCCGGCGCGAACGCGTAGCTCAGCGGCAGCGTCAGCCCCTGCGTCAGCCGCACCTCGTCCGGGTAGTCCTCGGCCCGCACCTGGCCGGCCGCCGCGGTGTTGGTGAGCAGCTCCGGGGTGAAGGTGAGCAGGTCCGGGGCCTCCCGGCGGGCGGCCTTCCACCAGCGGTCGAAGTGCCGCGCCGAGACGACGTCGGCCGGCACCCGCGCGTCGTAGAGCTCGAACACCGTTTCGTCGTCCACCCGGATGTCCCGGCGGCGGGCCCGCTCCTCGAGGTCGGCGACCTGCTGGAGCGCGCGGGCGTTGTCGGCGACGAACCGGTGGTGCGTCGTCCACTCCCCCTGCACGAGGGCGTGCCGGATGAACAGCTCCCGGGAGACCACCGGGTCGATCGAGCCGTACTGCACCCGGCGGCCCACGACCAGCGGCAGCCCGTAGAGCGTGACCCGCTCGGTCGCCACGACCGAGCCCCGCTTGGCGTCCCACCGCGGCTCGGCGTACTGCCGCTTCACCACGTGCTCGGCCAGCCGCTCGACCACCTCGGGGTCGATCCGGGCGGCGGTGCGGGCGAACAGCCGGCTGGTCTCCACCAGCTCGGCGGCCACCACCCAGCGCGGCGGCTTCTTCACCAGCGGCGTTCCGGGCGCGAGCACGAAACGCGTGTTCCGGGTGCCCAGGTACTCCCGCGACCCCCGTCGGGGGCCATTGTCGCGCTTGTGGCCCTTGTCGGGTTCGGCCTGCATGCCGACCTGGGACAGCAGGCCGGCCAGCAGGGACGCGTGCACCCCGCGCTCGTCCGGACCTTCGGCCAGCTCACCGAGCTGCATGCCCAGCCGGCGGGCGGTGCCGCGCAGCTGCCCGTGCAGGTCCTGCCACTCCCGGATGCGCAGGTAGTGCAGGAACTCCCGCTTGACGGTGCGGCGGAACTGGTTGCCGCTCAACGCGTCCTGCTGCTCGACGAGGTACCGCCACAGGTTCAGCAGCGACAGGAAGTCGGAGTTCTCGTCGGCGAACCGGCGGTGCAGCTCGTCGGCGGCCTGCTGGTGCTCGGCCGGGCGCTCCCGCGGGTCCTGGATGGTCAGCCCGGCCGCGATGACCAGCACTTCCTCCAGCACGCCGCGGCGGTCGGCCTCCACGACCATCCGGGCCATCCGCGGGTCCAGCGGCAGCGCGGCCAGCGAGCGGCCGGTCTCGGTGAGCACGCCTTCGCCGGTGAGGGCGCCCAGCTCCTCCAGCAGCGCCACGCCGTCGGCGACGGCGCGGCGGTCCGGCGGGTCGATGAACGGGAAGTCGGCGACGTCACCCAGGCCCAGTGCGGCCATCTGCAGCAGCACCGAGGCCAGGTTGGTACGCAGGATCTCCGGGTCGGTGTACTCCGGCCGGGACTCGAAGTCCGCCTCGCTGTAGAGGCGGATGGCGATGCCCTCGCTGGTGCGCCCGCAGCGGCCCGAGCGCTGCCGGGCCGAGGCCTGGCTGACCGGCTCGATCGGCAGCCGCTGCACCTTGGTGCGATGGCTGTACCGGGAGATGCGCGCGGTCCCGGGGTCGACGACGTACTTGATGCCGGGCACGGTCAGCGAGGTCTCGGCGACGTTGGTGGCCAGCACCACCCGCCGGCCGGTGTGCGGCTGGAACACCCGGTGCTGGTCGGCGGCCGTGAGCCGCGAGTAGAGCGGCAGCACCTCGGTGTGGGGCAACCCCCGCTCGGCCAGTGCGTCGGCGGTGTCGCGGATCTCCCGCTCGCCGGCCAGGAAGACCAGCACGTCGCCCGGGCCCTCGGCGACCAGCTCGTCGACGGCGTCGACGATCGCGCTCACCTGGTCGCGGTCGGGGTCGGCTGCCGGGTCATCCGGGTCGACCACCGGCCGGTAGCGCACCTCGACGGGATAGGTGCGCCCGCTGACCTCCACCACCGGCACCTGCGCGCCGTCCCCCTCGTCACCACCAAAATGGCCATTTTGGTGGGAGCGGCCGGAGAAGTGCCGGGCGACCCGCTCGACGTCGATCGTGGCCGAGGTGATGACCAGCTTGAGGTCGGGCCGGCGGGGCAGCAGCCGGGCCAGGTAGCCCAGCAGGAAGTCGATGTTGAGGCTCCGCTCGTGCGCCTCGTCGATGATGATCGTGTCGTACTGGCGGAGCATCCGGTCGCGCTGCACCTCGGCCAGCAGGACGCCGTCGGTCATGAGCTTGACCAGCGTGGCGTCCCCGACCTGGTCGGTGAACCGGACCTTCCAGCCGACGACCTCACCGAGCGGGCTGTCCAGCTCCTCGGCGATCCGCTCGGCCACCGTGCGCGCGGCGATCCGCCGGGGCTGGGTGTGGCCGATGCGGCCCCGCACCCCCCGGCCGAGCTCGAGCAGGATCTTGGGCAGCTGGGTCGTCTTGCCCGAGCCGGTCTCGCCGGCGACCACCACGACCTGCGCGTCGCGGAGCGCCGCGGCGATCTCGTCCCGCCGCTGGCTGACGGGCAGCTCCTCGGGGTAGGTGATCACCGGGACGGCGGCCCGACGACGGGCGATCCGCTCCTCGGCGGCGACGACGTCGGCGGCGATGCGCTCGTGCTGCCGGGCCCGCGCCGCCGGATCCTTCGTGCGCCGGATGGCGTCGAGCCGGCGGCGCAGCCGGTGCTCGTCCTCCAGGGTGAGTGCGGGCAGCCGGGACCGCAGGTCGTCGTGCGGGGTGCTCACGGGCGCTCGCGTTCCTCTCGGGTGGGGCAGCTCCCCAGGATCCCATCCGGGCGGGCGGGTGGCGCGCGTTCCGATCCGTGCTATCCGCAACTGATTGCGTGTACGGAACAACGGCTTGTATCGTGCAACTGTTCCGCCGGCGCAGCGTCGCGTCCGCCGCCCGCGTCCAGTCCTTCCGGAGTGCCCGTGACCGCCTCGCCCGACACCGCGCCTGCACCGGGGACCGACCTCAGCCTCTCCGACGAGCTGGCCCGGCTGACCCGCGTGCTGCACGCGCTGAGGTCCGGGCCGCCGGGTGGCGCCGGCTCCGACGCCCGGGAAAGCGCGGCACACGTGCTGCTGTTCCCGCTCACCCGGCTGGGCCCGCTCCGCCAGGGAGCGCTGGCCGAACTGGTGCACGCCGACCCCTCGACCGTCAGCCGGCACGTCACGCTGCTGGTGGAGCGCGGGCTGGTGCGCCGGGAGGCCGACGAGCAGGACGGCCGGGCCAGCGTGCTGGTCGTGACGGCGACCGGCGAGGCCGCGCTGGAGTCCATGCGGCAGGAGCGCGACGCCTTCCTGGAGCGGGTGACCGCGGCGTGGAGCCCCGGCGAGCGCGCCACCTTCACCGGCCAGCTGCACCGCTTCGTGCAGGACCTGACCACCCACCTGCCCTCCCTGAGCGATGCCACCGGCGGCACCGCTCCCTGCGCCGAGAAGGACCGATGACCCAGACCAGCGACCGCGGGACCGCCGCCGGCCGCCGCCGGGCGGCAGCCGCCGCCCCGGACGCCTCCGGTTCGTTCACGCACCGCCAGATCGTGACGATCCTGGTCGGCCTGATGCTCGGCATGTTCCTCGCCGCGCTCGACCAGACCGTGGTCTCCACGGCGATCCGCACCATCGCCGACGACCTGCAGGGCTACGACCTGCAGGCCTGGGCGACGACGGCGTTCCTCATCACCTCGACGATCGCCACCCCGCTGTACGGCAAGCTCAGCGACATCTACGGCCGCCGGCCGTTCTACCTGTTCGCCATCGGCGTCTTCATCATCGGCTCGCTGGCCTGCACGTTCGCCGACACGATGTACCAGCTCGCCGCCTTCCGCGCGCTGCAGGGCATCGGCGCCGGTGGGCTGATGTCGCTGGCCCTGGCGATCATCGGCGACATCGTGCCGCCACGGCAGCGGTCGAAGTACCAGGGGTACTTCATGGCCGTCTTCGGCACCTCCAGCGTGCTCGGCCCGGTCATCGGCGGCTTCCTGGCCGGCCAGGGCACGCTGCTCGGGATCACCGGCTGGCGCTGGATCTTCCTGATCAACGTGCCGCTGGGGGTGCTCGCCTACGTCGTCGTGATGCGCGTGCTGCACCTTCCGCACCAGCGCCGCGAGCACCGCATCGACTGGCCGGGCGCCCTCGCGCTGATCACCTTCCTGGTCCCGCTGCTGATCGTGGCCGAGCAGGGCCGCACCTGGGGCTGGAGCTCCGGGGCCGCACTCACCTGCTACCTCCTCGGGGCACTCGGGTTCGGAGCGTTCGTGCTGGCCGAGCGCGCCTACGGCGACGAGGCGCTGCTCCCGCTGCGGATGTTCGGCAACCGCACGTTCACCGTCGGGGCGGTGGGCAGCGTGGTGATGGGCGCCGGCATGTTCGGCGGCATCCTGCTGCTGCCCCAGTACCTGCAGATCGTCCAGGGCTCCAGCGCCACCGTCGCCGGGCTGCAGATGATCCCGCTGGTCGCCGGGATCATGGCCGGCGCAGTGAGCTCGGGCATCGCGATCTCGAGGACCGGGAAGTACAAGGTCTTCCCGCTGGTGGGCGTCGCCCTCATGGTGGTGGCGCTGCTGTCGATGTCCGCCTTCGTCACCGCGGACGCCTCGATCTGGACCCTGGTGCCGTTCATGGTCATGCTGGGCCTGGGGCTGGGCTTCAATTTCCAGCCGGTGGTGCTGGCCGTGCAGAACTCCGTCTCCCCGCGGGAGATGGGCGTCGCGACGTCGTCGGTCACGTTCTTCCGTCAGATGGGCGGCACGATCGGGGTCGCGGCGTTCCTGTCGATCTTGTTCACCCGGCTGCCCACGGACATCGGAAACGCGATCTCCGACGCGGCGCGCACCGACCCGGCGGTGGGGGCGGCGGCCGGCAGCTTCGACATCGAGGCCGCGCTCAGCGACACCACCGCGATCGCCGGCGCCCCCGCGTCGCTGCTCGAGCCGTTCCGGGTCGGCTTCTCCGACTCGATCGACCTGGTGTTCCTCATCGCCGCAGGAGTCGTGGCGATCGGCTTTTTCGTGTTCCTGTTCCTCCCCCAGCTCCCGCTGAGCAACAAGTCGGGGATCCAGGCCAGGCAGGAAGCCGGTCCGGACGCCGGGACCCCCGGGGACCCGACGCTGGCGGCGGAGAACTCCGCCGGGATGGCGGCGCCGACCTCGACGCCCCCGCCGGCCCAGGGCGCCGACCGCAGGGACACCGGCAGCCGGGCCGAATAGCCTGCCGGGGGCGGACACCGCCGTCCGCACCGGCAGCACCACCCTCGGAGGAACCCGTGCGTTCGTCGCTGGTCCTGTCCCGTCGCGACCTGGACTTCCTGCTGCACGACTGGCTGCGGGTGGCGGAGCTGGGCGAGCGGGCCCGGTTCGCCGAGCACTCGCGCGAGACGATCGACGCGGTGCTGGACCTGGCCGCGCAGATCGCCACCGAGCACTTCGCGCCGCACAACCGCACCGCCGACGAGCACGAGCCGCACGTCGTCGACGGCCGGGTGGTGCTCGTGCCCGAGGTGGCTGCCGCGCTGCGGGTCTTCGCCGAGGCCGGCATGAACGCCGCCGCGCTACCGGAGGAGCTGGGCGGCATGCAACTGCCCGCGGTGGTCAACCAGGCGGTGCACGCGTGGTTCCAGGCGGCCAACATCGGCACCTCGGCCTATCCGTTCCTGACCATGGCCAACGCCAACCTGCTGGTGGCGCACGGCACCCCGGAGCAGGTCGCGACCTACGTCCCGCCGATGGCCGAGGGCCGCTGGTTCGGCACCATGGCGCTGTCCGAGCCGCAGGCCGGCTCGTCGCTGGCCGACATCACCACCCGCGCCGTCCGTCAGGACGACGGCAGCTACCGGCTGACCGGTCACAAGATGTGGATCTCCGGCGGCGACCACGAGCTGACCGAGAACATCGTCCACCTGGTACTCGCCAAGGTGCCCGGGGGCCCGCCCGGGGTGAAGGGCATCTCGCTGTTCGTCGTCCCCAAGTTCCTGGTGGCCGCGGACGGCAGCCTCGGCGAGCGCAACGACGTCACGCTGGCCGGGCTCAACCACAAGATGGGCTACCGCGGGACGACCAACACCGCGCTGAACTTCGGCGAGGGCGGGCACACCCCCGGCGGACGCCCCGGCGCGGTCGGCTTCCTCGTCGGCGCGGAGCACCGCGGCCTGACCTACATGTTCTCCATGATGAACGAGGCCCGGATCGGCGTGGGCCTGGGCGCCACGGCGCTGGGCTACACCGGTTACCTGCACGCGGTGGAGTACGCCCGGACCCGTACGCAGGGCCGCCCGGTGGCCGGCACGGCCGGGCACCCGAAGGACGCCGCCGCCGCGCCCGTGCCGATCATCGAGCACCCCGACGTCCGGCGGATGCTGCTGGCCGCCAAGTCCTACGTCGAGGGCGGCCTCGCGCTGGGCCTGTACTGCGCCCGCCTCGTCGACGAGGAGGCCACCGCCGATCGCGACGAGGACCGGGCCCGCGCCCGACTGCTGCTGGAGGTGCTCACCCCGATCGCCAAGAGCTGGCCGTCGCAGTGGTGCCTGGCCGCGGACGACCTGGCCATCCAGGTGCACGGCGGGGCCGGCTACACCCGCGACTTCCCGGTCGAGCAGTTCTACCGGGACAACCGGCTCAACCCGATCCACGAGGGCACGCACGGCATCCAGGCGCTCGACCTGCTCGGCCGCAAGGTGGTCATGGGCGGCGGCGCGGGCCTCGGCCTGCTGGCCGGGGCGATCACGGCGACGACGGCGCGGGCGGCCGGCACGCCCTGGGCGGACCTGGCCGCCGACCTCGACGCCACCGTCGCCCGGCTGACCGAGGTGACCGGCACGCTCTGGGGCGCCGGCGACCCGCAGCTGACGCTGGCCAACGCCGCCGTCTACCTGGAGGCGGCCGGGCACCTGGTGGTGGCGTGGCTGTGGCTGGAGCAGGCGCTGGCAGCCGAGGGCCGGGACGACGACCTCGCGGCCGGCAAGCGGCAGGCCGCGCGGTTCTTCCAGCGCTGGGAGCTGCCGAAGGTCGCCGCCCAGCTGGACCTGCTGGCCTCGCTCGACCGGACCGCGCTGGACATGCGCGAGAGCTGGTTCTGAGGAAGGACGCCGTCCTCCTCATCCCTCGCAAGCTCGGGACGAGCCTCTGGACGGGGCCTGACCGAGGGGCTTACAGGGCCGCGGTGGCGCGCACGGGATCCGCGCCGGCGTGCCGCCCGCGGGGTGCGTCCGCCTCCTGCTTCTCGGCCTCGTACCGCGCCGTCGACTGGATGCCCATGGCGATCACCAGGGCGGTCAAGAGCAGGAAACCGAGGAGGGTCACCGCCGGCCACAACACCATCTATCGCTCCACGTCCTCTTCGGGGCACCCGCCGGGGAAGGGCGGGCCGTTCGTCTGGCTCAGCACTTCCCGGCCGGACCCGCGGTCAATCCTCGACCGGGGGACTTCCTGGGTGAACAGTGTGTGACACGTGTCGCCTTCTGTGGCCACAGTGTCCGGCGTGTCTGCCCGGCGACCGGTCCGGGCGGCTGCGGTCGGTCACGGATCGGACTCGCTGTTGCCGGAATCGCCCCGCTGCACGCGTGGGAGGCAGTGGTCCGGGGCAGGGACCGGACGCCCTGTCCCTGATCTTCCCGGAGGCCCCGATGGCCGGAGCACGCAGAACCGACCCCGACGAACGAGCCCGGGGCGGCGGACCGGCCCAGGACCCCGCCGACACCGCGCCCGGCGACGACAACATCAGCCGGGAGCGCGCCGACTTCGCGCCCACCGGCGCCGACGGCAAGGCCACCACCGGTGGCACGCTCAAGCGCACGCTGAAGGAGTTCAGCGAGGACGGGCTGACCGACTGGGCCGCGTCGCTCACCTACTACGGCGTGCTGGCACTGTTCCCGGCCCTCATCGCGCTGCTGTCCATCGTGGGCCTGCTGACCGACCCGACGACGCTCACCGATGCGCTGACCGCGGTGGTGCCGGCTACCGCCGCCGAGACCCTCAACCCGGTGATCCAGCAGCTCGCCGGGAACACCGCCCCCGTGGGCTTCGGGCTGATCCTCGGTCTCGCCGGTGCCGTCTGGTCGGCCTCGGGCTACGTCGGGGCGTTCACCCGGGCGGCGAACGTCATCTACGAGACCCCCGAGGGTCGCAAAATCTGGAAGCTCAAGCCGCTGCAGCTGCTGATCACGCTGATCGGGATCCTGTTCGCCGCGGTGCTCGTGGCGATGCTGGTGCTCAGCGGCCCGGTCGTCGACGCGATCGGTCAGGCCATCGGCCTGGGCGACACCGTGCTGACCGTCTGGACCTGGGCCAAGTGGCCGGTGATGCTGGTCATCCTGGCGCTGATGATCGCCGTCCTCTACTACTCCACCCCGAACGTGAAGCTGCGCGGCTTCAAGTGGGTCAGCCCCGGAGCGGGTGTCGCGATCCTCGTCGCGGTCCTCGCCTCGGCGCTGTTCGCCTTCTACGTCGCCAACTTCGGCAGCTACAACGCCACCTACGGGGCGCTGGCCGGTGTGGTGATCTTCCTGATCTGGTTCTGGCTGATCAACCTGGCGCTGCTGTTCGGCATCGAGCTCGACGCCGAGATGGAGCGCACGAAGGAGCTGAAGGAGGGCGTGCCGCGCGCGGACAAGGAGATCCAGCTCGACGCCCGCGACGACCCGAAGCCGCAGCAGACCACCTGATCCGGACGGCCGGTGCTCGGTGTCACCGAGCACCGGCCCGCCCTTCCTCAGTCGGCCGACCGGCGCATCGACCACATCTGCGCCGGCCGCTCGAACTGGGTGGCCACCTCCCAGCTCACCTGCGGCGGGCCGGTCTCCGTGCGGAAGTTCGCCGCCGCGACCCGGGCGAGTTCGGGGTCGGCTGCCACCCGGACGGCGAGCTCCCGGGCGCGGTCCTCGACCGCGGCGTCGTCCACCGTCTCCCACGCCAGCCCCAGCTCGACGGCGCGCGCGCCGTCCACCTCCTCGCCGAACAGCGCCATCGCCGCCGCCGCCTCCCGGCCCACCAGCCGGGAGAGGAGCACGAAGTGCCCGCCCCCGGGGTGCAGGCCCCGCTTCAGGAAGCCGCACAGCAGCCGGGCGTCGCGGGCGACGATCCGCAGGTCGGCGGCGAGCAGCAGGTTCATCCCCGCACCCACCGCCGATCCCCGGACGGCGGCGATGGTCGGCGTCCGCACCTGGCCCAGCCGGTAGAAGGAGTCGTAGATCGCCCCCATGCCGGCGTAGGCGCCCGGCGCGGCCGGGTCCCGGCCGGCGTCGGTGAGCGTCTGCACGTCGCCGCCGGCGCAGAAGGACCGCCCGACGCCGCGCACCACCACCGCACCGACCTCCGGCCGCGCGTCGGCCTCGTCGAGGGCGGCGACGAACTCCGCGGCCATCGCCGGCGTCAGCGCGTTGCGCCGCTGCGGCGCGTTGAGCGTGACGACGGCGACGCCCTCGTCGACCTCCAGCAGGACCTCGGTGGACGACGTGTCGGACATGCGGCTCCCTCGCGGTCGGTGGCCGGCGGCGGCGCCGGCCCGTCCCGGCGATCAGACCATGCAGGGCCGGACCGCGCGCCCGCCGGTCACGAGGTGCGGAAACCCGACCAGATGTCGATGCCGGCGTCGACGGCGTGCGCGTCGATGGCGGCCAGCTCCTCGGCGGTGAAGTCGAGCCGCGCGAGGGCACCCAGGCTGTCGTCGAGCTGGGCGACGCTGCTGGCCCCGATGAGCACCGAGGTCACCCGCTGGTCGCGGAGCGCCCAGGCCAGCGCCAGCTGGGCCAGGCTCTGCCCACGCGACCGGGCGAGCTCGTCGAGCGCACGGATGTGCCCGAGCGCCTCGTCGGTGAGCAGGTCGGTCGACAGCGACTTCCCCTGGCTGGCCCGGGAGCCCTCGGGCACGCCGTCCAGGTACTTGTCGGTGAGCATGCCCTGAGCCAGCGGGGAGAAGGCGATGCAGCCGGCGCCGGCATCGGTCAGGGTGTCGAGCAGCTGGTCGCTCTCGATCCAGCGGTTGAGCATCGAGTACGAGGGCTGGTGGATGAGCAGCGGCGTGCCGAGGTCGGCCAGGATCTCCGCGGCGCGGGCGGTGTCGGCCGCCGAGTAGGAGGAGACGCCGACGTAGCGGGCCTTGCCGGCCTGGACGGCGCTGTGCAGGGCGCCCATCGTCTCCTCCAGCGGGGTGCTGGAGTCGAAGCGGTGGGAGTAGAAGACGTCGACGTGGTCGACGCCCATCCGGCGCAGCGACTGGTCGAGGCTGGCCGTCAGGTGCTTCCGCGAGCCGCCGCCCTGCCCATAGGGGCCGGGCCACATGTCGTAGCCGGCCTTGGTGGAGAGCACCAGCTCGTCACGGTAGGGAGCGAAGGAGTCGCGCAGGTGCCGACCGAAGTTCGTCTCGGCCGCGCCGTAGGGCGGACCGTAGTTGTTGGCCAGGTCGAAGTGCGTGACGCCGCGGTCGAAGGCGCGGTGCAGGATGTCGCGCTGCCGGCCGAACGGGACGTCGTCGCCGAAGTTGTGCCACAGCCCCAGGCTGATCGCCGGCAGGTCGAGGCCGCTGGCACCGCACCTCCGGTAGGACATCGACTCGTAACGGGACTCGGCAGCGCGGTAGGACATGCCACCGATCGTGCCCGTCGTGCACAACCGGTGCTCCGCGGGGTCAGCGGCTGGTCGGTGGCCGGTCGCCGGTCCGGGCCGGCGGCACCCGCTCCACCAGACCGGCGACCATCGCCAGCCCGCGACTGACGGCCTTCCCGGCCGGCGCCAGCCGGCTCGGCGCGCGCTGCACGCCGGCGTCGACCAGGTCGCGGGTGCGGTCGAGCAGGCTCAGCGGGAGGGCCGACAGCACGTTCCCCGGCGGACGGCGGGACACCGTGGGGTGCGGCCGGGTCGGGGAGATCCGGCGGACCAGTTCCCACTGCCGGCCGAGCCGGCGCAGCCCGGCGGCGTCCACCCGTTCCTGCAGGCGCGGCAGGAGCACGTCCTCCTCGTCGCGGACGTCCTCGCGGAGGACCTGCACCAGCCGGGTCAGCAGCGCGGCGCGGCGCGGGTCGTCGTGCGGGGTGGTCTCCAGCGTGCTGACCAGCTCGTTGACCTCCTGGTGCTCCTCCTCGACGCGGAGGGTGAGCGCCTCCCCGTCGGGCAGCACCCGGCGCAGCACCGGCCAGAGCACGGTCTCCTCGGCGAACGCGTGGCTGAACACCAGCCGGTCGATCCGCCGCAGCACGCGCGTCTGCGCGGCGCCGGTCGTGCCGTCGAGCTGGTGCAGGAGCTGGTCGAGCCGGACGTGGTCGGCGCGCTGGCGCACCAGCACGCTGCCGGGCCCGCCGAGTTCCTCGGCGGCCTGGTGGGCGATCGAGCGGGTCATCGGAGCTCCCGGGGACGAGGGGAACCCGTCCAGTGCCCCGGACCGGTCCCCCTCATGCCCGGTCAGCTCCGGCAGCAGGTGCCGTCGCCGGCGACGACGGACTTCCCGATCGCCGTCCGGCCCTCCAGGTCGGGGCGGGCGTCACCCTTGACGGTGTAGACCTCCCACGGCTCCCCGCCCGGGCCGGTCACCCAGACCTTGTCCTGCAGCGCGTAGCAGCAGGTGGTGTCGTCCTCCGGCCGGGTGGCCAGTCCGGCAGCGGCCAGCCGGCCGGTGGCCGCGGTGACCTCGTCGGAGGTCGCCACCTCCACGCCCAGGTGGTCCATCCGGGTCGCCTCGCCGGGCTCACCCTCCAGCAGCACGAGCTTCAGCGGCGGCTCGGCGACGGCGAAGTTGGCGTAACCGGGCCGGCGCTTGGCCGGGGCCGTGTCGAACAGCCGCGAGTAGAACTCGATCGCTCCCTCGAGGTCAGCCACCCGGAGAGCCAGTTGAACGCGGGACATGGGATCACGCTCCTCATCAGACATCGACGCTCGTCGATGGATGCGACTGTGGACCTGGCATCGATACTTGTCAATACGATGTTCGTCGTTACCATGGGCGCCGATGGATGCCCAGGAGGAGGTCCCATGACCGATCCAGGCTTCGCCTGCTGCACGCCGGTGACCGGCACCCCGATCAGCCCCGAGCAGGCCGATCAGGTCGTCCCACTGCTCAAGGCCCTCGCCGACCCGGTGCGGCTGCGCCTGGTCAGCCTGATCGCGGCCGCCGAGGGCGGCGAGGCGTGCGTCTGCGACCTCAACGACGCCTTCGACCAGACCCAGGCCACGATCAGCCACCACCTCAAGGTGCTGCACTCGGCCGGCGTCCTGGACCGGGAGAAGCGGGGGGTCTGGGTCTGGTACGCCGTCCGCCCCGAGGCCCTCACCGCCGTGGCCACCCTGTTCGCGCCCGCTCCGCTGGCGGGGGCCCGGGCATGAGCGACGCCATCCGGGAGACCGCCCGCCCCGGCACGACCGTCGAGGCCCCCGTGCTGCAGCGGCTGAGCACCCTGGACCGGTTCCTGGCGGTGTGGATCATCGCGGCGATGGCCCTCGGCCTGCTGCTCGGCCGCCTGGTCCCCGGCCTGGACGACGCCCTGAACGCCGTCCAGGTCGGCGACGTGAGCCTGCCGATCGCCATCGGCCTGCTACTGATGATGTACCCGGTGCTGGCCAAGGTGCGGTACTCCGAGCTCGACCGGGTGACCGGCGACCGGAAGCTGCTGATCGCCTCGCTGGTGCTCAACTGGCTGCTCGGCCCGGCGCTGATGTTCGCCCTGGCCTGGCTGCTGCTGCCCGATCTGCCCGAGTACCGCACCGGGCTGATCATCGTCGGGCTGGCCCGCTGCATCGCCATGGTGCTGATCTGGAACGACCTGTCCTGCGGCGACCGCGAGGCCGCGGCGGTCCTGGTGGCGATCAACTCGGTCTTCCAGATCCTCGCCTTCGCCGCCCTGGGCTGGTTCTACCTACAGGTGCTGCCCGGCTGGCTCGGCCTGGCGACGACGTCGGCCGACTTCAGCGTCTGGGCCATCGTGCTCAGCGTGCTCGTCTTCCTCGGCATCCCGCTGCTGGCCGGCTTCCTGACCCGCACGTTCGGCGAGCGCGCCAGGGGCCGGGACTGGTACGAGTCGACGTTCCTGCCCCGGATCGGCCCGGTCGCGCTCTACGGCCTGCTGTTCACCATCGTGATGCTCTTCGCCCTGCAGGGGGACGCCATCACGTCCAACCCCTGGGACGTCGCCCGCATCGCCCTGCCCCTGCTGGCCTACTTCGCGCTGATGTTCGGCGGCTCGTTCCTGCTCGGCATGCGGCTGCGGCTGGGATACGCCAGGACCGCGACGCTGGCCTTCACCGCGGCGGGCAACAACTTCGAACTCGCCATCGCCGTGGCCATCGGCACGTTCGGGGTGACCAGCGGCCAGGCCCTCGCCGGCGTGGTCGGCCCGCTCATCGAGGTGCCGGTGCTGGTCGGCCTCGTGTACGTCTCCCTCTGGGCGGCGCGGCGCTGGTTCCCCGGCGACCCGACCGTCCCCGACGCCGTCCGGACCGCCCGATGACCTCCCCCACCGGCCGGCCCAGCGTGCTGTTCGTCTGCGTGCACAACGCCGGCCGCTCCCAGATGGCCGCGGGCTGGCTGCGCCATCTGGCCGGCGACGCCGTCGAGGTGCGGTCGGCCGGCTCGCTCCCCGGCGACCAGGTCAACCCCGCGGCCGTCGAGGCGATGGCCGAGGTCGGGATCGACATCGCCGACCAGCGCCCGAAGGTGCTCACCGCCGAGGCCGTCGAGGCCTCCGACGTGGTCATCACCATGGGCTGCGGTGACGCCTGCCCGGTCTTTCCGGGCAGGCGCTACCTCGACTGGGCCCTCGAGGACCCGGCCGGCAAGGGCGTGGCGTCGGTGCGGCCGATCCGGAACGAGATCGAGGGCCGCATCCGCGGCCTCCTGGCCGACCTCCAGGTGCCGGCCACCGGACGGGGTGGCGCCGGGGTCAGCTGAGCACGGCGAGCGCGGCCCGGTGCTCCTCGGTCAGCCGGGCCCGGGCCGCCTCGTCCAGCTCGGTCAGCCGCGCGGGGTCGGTGAGCACCTCGAGGTCCGCCAGCTTCACCTGCCGCGCCAGGGGGTCGGCCCGCACCCGCTCGTAGTACTGCGCCGGGGTCTCACCGGAACGCGGCGTCAGGGCGAGCACGGCGTCCACCACGTGGGCCGGGAAGTCCCGGCCCAGCTCGTCCTCGGTGCACCCGGCGCCGGTGAGCGCGTCGTGCAGCAGCGCCACGGCCTGCACGGCCGTGGACTCGCGCGCCACCCGCCGGTGGACCTCGACCACGTGCGCGTCGAAGTAGGGCCGGCCGGTCACGTCCGTCTGCCAGCGGTGGCAGGCGCGGGCGACCTCGGCGGCACGGAGGACATCGACAGCAGCCTGGATCACGGTCGGTCCTCCCCTGGGTCGTCGTCGGTCGGTCGGAGGTCCATGGTCCCCCCTTGCGGCCCCGGACAGTTCCGTTGGGGTGCCGCTGACCCCCCGTAAGGGGCCCGGAACGGCGTGTGGCATCCCTCACGTCCGGGGATGCCGGCCCCGGACGCCCGCCCTAACCTGCACGAATGGGCCGCCATCCACTGCACGACCTGGTCCGGCGCCGGCTGTGGGAACTCGGCCGGAGTGCTGACGATGCGTCATGGCGCTCGGGATTCGTGCTCCCGGCGGAGACGATCGAGCGGATGGCCCGCGGCAGCGGGCGCAGCTTCATCAGCGAGGGCATCGCCGCCCACCTGGCCCGGGCCCTGGACGTCCCGGAGCACCGGGTCCGCCGGGCAGCCGGGCTGCCCCCGGTCCAGGTTCCGGACGTCCGCACCGGCCCGCACCTGCGGCTGGTCCGTCCCGACGACCGGTAGTGGCCGGCGACATCCGCCGCCCACCGAACCGGATCGGGCAAGATCTGGTCGTGCACACCCAAAGAGCCGGGTCGGACGATCCGACTCGCTCGCCCGCCCGGCTCACCGCCGTCCGGGCGACCGAGCTGCTGGACGCCATCGCCGAGGAGTCCTTCGACCGGCTGACCGGACTGGCCCAGCGGCTGACCGGTGCGCCCTTCGCGTTCCTGACGGTCGTGGACGACGAACGCTCCTACTGGCTGAGCCGGCAGGGCATCGCCGCCGGCGGCCCCGCCGAGAACACCCTCGAGGAGTCGTTCTGCCAGTACGTCGTGGCGGGCGGGGAACCGCTGGTGCTGGGCGACGTCACCGCCGACGAACGGACGCGGGACAACCCCTCGATCGTGTCCATGGGCGTCCGGGCCTGGGCGGGATTCCCGGTGCACACGCCCGAGGGCGAGGTCCTGGGCACCTTCTGCGTCGTCGACACGGAGGTGCGCACCTGGTCGGCCGACGACGTCGCGCTGATCGAGGACCTCGCGGCCGTGGCCTCGCGGGAGGTCGGGCTGCGCATCGCCGTCCGCCGGGTCGAGGAGTCCCGCGCCGCGGCCGAGGCCGCGGCGCGCGAGGCGGAGGCGGCCACGGCGCGGGCCCGCACCGAGGCCGAGCGGGCCAACCTGCTGGCCCGGATCAGCGAACTGCTCACCACGGGGCTGGACCTGGACGGGGTGTGGCAGGCGATCGCGGCGCTCGCCGTCCCGGCGATCGGCGACTTCGCCTACGTGTGCGCCGTCCAGCGCGACGGCGGGCTCACCGCGGTGGCGGTGCGGCACAGCGACCCGTCCGCCACCGGGGTGCTCGAGGAGTGGGTGCACTCGGCGGGCCGCCGCACCGGTGAGGCGGTGGGCCCCGGTCACGTGGCGATCACCGGCGAGGTCGAGCTGGTGGAGCCGGCCCGGGCCCCGGGGCTCAGCGCCGCCCAGCGCGCCGCCGCCCAGCGGTTGGACGTCAGCAGCGCGCTGATCGCCCCGCTGAGCAGCCGCGGCGATGTCGCGGCGGTGGTCGTGATCGGCCGGACGGCCGGTTCGGCCCCCTACACCGACGAGGACCGCGCCCTGGTCGAGGCGCTCGCCGGGCGGGCCGGCCTGGTGGTGGAGAACGCACTCCTGTTCCAGCTGCAGCGGGCCCTGTCGGAGACGATGCAGCGGGCGCTGCTGCCCGCCCTGCTGCCCCGCCCCGCCGGCCTGCGGATGGCCGCCCGCTACCGGCCGGCCGGGCGGGCCCAGCTGGTCGGTGGTGACTGGTACGACGCCTACCTCGACGCCGCGGGCACCACCAGCCTGGTCATCGGCGACGTCGCCGGCCACGACATCGACGCGGCCGCGGCCATGGGGCAGCTGCGGACGATGGTGCGGATGGCCGGGCACGACGCCGTCCGGACCGCACCGGAGGTGCTGGCCACGGTCGACCGGGCGTGCGCGATCTTCGGCTTCGACGTGTTCGCCACTGCCCTGGTCGCCCAGATCGGGCCCGGCTCGGCGGACTCGACGGGCCGGACGGTGCGCTGGGGCAGCGCCGGCCACCCGCCGCCGCTGCTGGTCTCCCCGGCGGGCGCCGTCTCGGTGCTCGACGACCGTCCGGGCCTGCCGCTGGGCGTCGCGCCCGAGCGGGACCGCCCGGAACGCTCCGCCACCCTGCCGGCCGGCGGGACGCTGCTGCTGTACACCGATGGCCTGATCGAGAGCCGGGGCCACGATCTCGACCACGGCCTGGCGCGGCTGGTTCACCTGCTGGCCGACTCCCCCGGCCTGGACCTGGAGCGGCTCTGCGACCGGATCGTGCACGAGCTGCTGCCCTCGGCGGGCGCGGACGACGACGTGGCGCTGATCGCCGTCCGGGCCGAGGGGGCGTAGGCGCTCAGCCCCGCGGGCTCACCCCTGCTCCTCGGGCGCGGTGACGAGGCAGCAACCCGTCTCCCCGAACGGCTCGACGCCGAAGCCGGCCTCGAGCAGGAGGTCGGCGAGCGCGGCGTTCATCGTCCGCTGCACCGCCGCGTCCATCGCCGCGCCCCGGGCCTGCTGCAGGCTCGACCGGTCGTGCCGGCTCCAGCTCACCACGATCCCGTAGTGACCCGGCCCGGGGGTGAGGCACACGCCGCCGGCCGCGCCGTCACCCGCGCAGTCGTGCAGCGCCAGCCCCGCCTCGACCAGCGTCGCGGCCACCTCGACCACCAGCGTGGTGAGCGCGTCCTCGTCGGACAGCAGCGCGTTCCAGTCCTCGGCCAGCCGGTCCAGCTGGTCGCCGAGCTCGCTCAGCCAGGCCTGCTCCTGCGGCAGCGGCCGCCGGACCACGCCGCGGCCGTCGGCGCGCCGCGCGCCGTAGACCACGCGCACGGCCGTGGCCGCGCCACCGGACAGGGCGGCCCAGTCCGCGTCGATCCGGTCGGGGAACGGCCCGGCCACGAGCCCGCCCGGCTGGTCGCCCAGCTCCTCGACCAGCCACCACGCCGCTGCCGCACCGGGCTCCACGACCCGCTTGCCCGCGGGGTGGTTGGCCACGCTGACCGCCGTGCCGCGCTCGTTGCGCAGCTCCTGCGTCGCCGCGCCGCTGCCGCCGGCGGCCCCGCGCGGGTGGTCACCGGCCGGCCGGGCGGCGGGCCCGTCACCGGCCGGGACGTCGGCGACCGCGGCGGTCACCTGCTGCCGCGCGCCCTGCACCCGGTTGCGTTCGAACTCGTACCGCGCGGTCGAACTGGCCCCCAGGGCGATGACCAGGGCGGCCAGGACGACGAAGCCCACCAGCGACACCACCGGCCAGAACAGCAGCACCGCACCACCGTCACCAGGCACGCCAGACACCCCCCGGGCCCGCGCCCCAGCCGATCGCCCGGCGCAGCAGCTCCTGGGCCCAGGCGTGCAGTGCGGCTCCGGCGGAGCGGGCCGAGCGGCGCACCGGCGGAGCAGCCGCCGGGTGCTCCTCGGCGTCCTCGGCCGTGAACAGGTCGAGCAGGGCTGCCAGGTCCAGCTCCTCGTCCGCGGGCAGCGACACGACGGGGGACGACGATCGGGTGGCCAGTGCAGGGGGCGCGTTCACGCAGGACTCCTCGGGGCTGTCCGTCGCGGCAGGGGAAGTGCCGCCGACAAGGCAGAAAAGTAGGCGCTGCGAGGCCTCCCCGGACGCGCCCAGCCACGGTCCGCGGAGCTCCGTCACACAATCGTTGCGCCGGCCCGCCCAGCGGTCGACGACCCGCCTCCACAGCCGTCACCTTGTCGACTCCATCGGGCGTTCGTGCAGGTCAGGGCCGGTGAACGAGCTACCGGGTGCTCGGTCACGTCGGCGGCGCGGCGCGCCCCGGCATGTCGTCGGGGCCACCACCGGGGCGTGGTCGCGCGGAGCCGAGCATGACGCCGGACCACGACACGAGCCGCCCGCTCGGTCGCTCGCCTGGCCCCGGCCCGGCCTCGGCTCCGGTACGGCTGTACCAGTTTTTGGTACGGTCGTACCACCACTCGCCGGAAATCGAAGGAGTACCTACGTGGCCTGGGCCTTGGTCGTCATCGCCGGCCTGTTCGAGACGGCCTTCGCCGTCTCGCTGAAGATGTCCGAGACCTTCACTCGTCTCTGGTGGTCCGTGTCCTTCATCGCGTGCGCCGCGGTCAGCTTCGCCCTCCTGTCGACGGCGCTGAAGACCCTGCCAGTGGGATCGGCCTACGCCGTGTGGACAGGAATCGGTGCAGGTGGGACGGCCGTCGTCGGGATGGTGTTCCTGGGCGACGCCGCCACGACCGTGCGCATCGTGGCGATCCTCCTCATCCTCGGCGGCGTGCTGGCCCTCCAGCTCGCACCCTCGGCAGCCCATTGACGGCGAAGCTGACGGCCAAGGGCGAAGCCCGTCGGTCGGCCATCATCGAGACTGCCGCAGCACTGGTCTCGGCCGCGGGGCCCGACGCTCTCTCGCACCGGGCAGTGGCCAGCGCGGCCGGCCTGCCACTGGCCGCGACGACGTACTACTTCGACAGCCTCGACGACCTGCTGGTTGCTGCGGTCGGGCGGATCCTGCAGGGCGAGCGCGAACAAGTGGATCGCGCGGTTGCCGCGCTCCCCCGGAGGACCCGCTCAGCGGCTGCCACGGCCGAGCACGTCGTCGACGTCGTGCTCGGGCCCGGGCGGACCGGCGATGGAGAACTGCATTCCCTGTACGAACGCTTCCTGGCCTGTGGGCGGTATCCCGGACTGCGCCCCCTGCTTCGTGAGGCACGGGCCCGGATCGACGTCGCCCTCGCCGAGTTGCTGGAGCGATCTGGTCGGCCGGCCGCCGACGGAGCCACCTTGATCCTGCTGATCGACGGCTCGGTGATCTCCGCACTCGTCGAAGGCGACGGCTCCGCTCGGAGGCGCGCAGAGGCAGCCGTCACGGCTGCACTCGGCTGACTGTGCAGACTCGACCAAGAACGGCCCCCGACCAGGAAAGACGCCGGGCTGGGTCCGTCTCGTGGGCCCCGTGGGGATCGAACCCACAACCCGCGGATTAAAAGTTCCCAAGAGACGCTCTTCTGATCAGCGCATTCTCCGCGGAACTGTGTCTTGACCAGCAGAAATACCGTTTGCTGCGTTCGGTCGACGTTGGTCGCGGACGGCCCTTCTGTGGGCGTCTTGTGGGCGCGGCGTGGGCGGCTGTCGGGCGAAGTGCCCCCACTGATCCGCACGCCGCCGGTGAACCATCCGCGTGGTGGTGAGCGCCGTAGGCTCGCGGCACCCACCCCCGCCTGGGCGACGGAGCGTCGACGCTGGCGGCCGAGTCTCAGCCCCG
This sequence comes from Modestobacter lapidis, assembly GCF_054780755.1. NCBI lineage: Bacteria > Bacillati > Actinomycetota > Actinomycetes > Geodermatophilales > Geodermatophilaceae > Modestobacter > Modestobacter lapidis. The sequence continues at coordinate 129,498 of NZ_BAAGVS010000009.1, forward strand.
TCGTCGGAGGCTCGGGGAGGGCCGCCCGTTCAGCGCGATATGCCCCGCCCCGGGGCGCGGTGCGGCGAGATGTATTGAAGATCCTCGGGCCGCGGGCGGCGGACACCCGGTTCGGAGGCGGTCAGCAGCGGGGCGGCCGATCCGTGTGGGTTCGGGTCGGCGTCCTGGTGTGCACGCCAGGTGACCCGCTCCTGGGCGAGGCGGTCGACCGGCTGGGCGAGAAGAGCCGGCTCGGCCGTCAGACGCGCAACGCGGGCGCCGACGACGGCCAGTTCTGCTCGGGCGGCGGTGATGGCCCGGTCGGTGTCGGACAGTCGCTCCGCCGGGTCGAGGGTTCGGGCGAGAGGTCCGAAGCGGGCGAGCCGGTCCTCGTGCTGACGGCGGGCGTCGGCCAGCGCGGCCCCGGCGTGCCGGTGGGTCTCCTGGGCGGTGGCTGCGGTCTCGCGCAACTGAGCGTGCTCCGGATGGGCGTGTTCGGCGTGGTGGCGGGCGTAGGAGTCGAAGGCAGTCCACAGCCGCGGTCGGTCGTCGGACCGGTCAGCCAGGCGCGCGAGCTGCTGCGGGTCGGTGGGCATGGCCGGCAGGTAGGGCCGCCAGGCGTCCGCCCAGTCGACCAGCTGCTCGCCGGCCCGGTTCACCGCCGCCCGCCGCAGCCGGAGCCGGCCGGGACCATCGAGCACGACCTGCGCGGCGTCACGGGCGGCGTCACGCCCAGTGTCCCAGCTGCCGAGCAGCGTGTCGCGGATCCGGTCGGTCTCGGCGGTGACGACCGCGCCGCTGACGTCGGCCCGCGCCGTCGCGTGGCGGGCGTCGATCCCTGTCTGCCGATACGCATCTGTGAGCGCGGCGGCCCGGTCGGCGTGGGCGGACTCGAGCGCGACGATCTCGCGCAGCGCGTCCCGGCGCGGCAGGTCGTGGGCGAGCCGGTCGAGGCAGCGTTGCTCGGCCGTCCACGCAGAGTGCAGGTCGGCGAGCGTCTGCTCCAGCGGGCGGGGAGTGGCGTACCGGGCGGCCTCGGCGGCGGCGAGCTGGGCGGCGTGCGCGGGGCCGAGGTCTGCGCGGTCGCGGGCGAACACGGCGATCCATTGTCCCCGCGCCTGGTCGGCGTCGGTGGCGACGAGGTGGGCGGTGTTCGCCGTTCGGCCGCGGGTCATCCCGACATAGCAGGAGGAGGCGCCGGTCTGCTCGCCGACCACCACGTGCGCGGCGGTGACGGTGTCGCCCTGCACGCCGTACGCGGTGGAGGCGTAGGCGAGCTCGACGTGCTCGGTGACGTAGTCCGCGGGCAGTACGCGGGTCCCTGGGCCGGCCGGGGTGACACCGCCGGACCCGTTCCCGGGGACGGTGCCGGTGGGGGTGACAGCAGGGGTGACGAGCAGCCCGCCGCGGCGGCCGACCGCGGTGACCACCCAGGTGTCGCGGTTGGCGACGTCGAGGTGACGGTCGTTGCGCCGGGTGGCGATCCGGTCCCCGGCGCCGATCCGCTCCCCGGCGCCGGTGACGGCCACCGTTCGGTCATCGACCCGGCCGGCGACGGCCAGCCGTTCCCGGATGGCGGTGTTGAGTTCGGCGGCCTGGTCGCGGGTGTCCACCACCACGGCCACCGGTCGGCCTGCGGCATAAGACTCGGCGGCGGTGGCGGCCAGCGCGTCGCGCAGCGCGGCGGCGTCGGGGAACAGCCGGATCTGGCCGCGGGCGAGGAGGGCGTCGAAGACGGCGCCGAGGTCCTCGCCGGTGCGCATGGCCAGGGTCAGCTCGGCGTAGCCGGTGTCGCGTGTTGTGCGGCCTTCCTCGTCGGTTCGGGTGAAGCGGTGCACGGAGTCGAGTGTCAGGTGCGCCCCGGGGTCGGCCTGGCCGATGGCGAGGTCTAGGACGCCGCCGCGGCCGACCGCGGACAGCTGGTGCCGGTCGCCGAGCAGCGCCACCCGGACCCGGCACTCGTCGGCGACGGTGAGCAGGGCGCGGGCGGTGTCCTGATCGAGCATCCCGGCCTCATCGACCAGCAGCAGGTCCCCGGGCCGTAGCTGCGCGGCCTCGTTCGGCCCGGCGTACACACGGCCGGTCGCCGGGTCGACCTGGCCGGCGGTGAGCCGGGTCCAACGCCCTTCGTCGTTCCAGCGCCAGCCGTGCTGGAAGGCCAGGGATGCCGCCGACCCGGCGGCCGTCCCCACCTCGCAGGCGGCCACCTTGGCTGCCTTGCGGGTGGGGGTGACCACCACGAGCCGGCGATGTTGTGCCTCGAGCAGGTCGCGGGCGGCGGACAGGGTGGTGGTCTTGCCCGCCCCGGCGGCGCCCTCGACCACCACCAGGGGCCGGTCGCCGGCGAGCGCGGCGACCGCCGCGGCTTGGCCGGCATCCAGCCGGCCGGCGGCGGCCACGCGCTCGACCGGCAGTGCCGGGACGGTGTCCGGCACGCCGCGCGCAGCGCGGGCGGCGAGCCGGGTGGTCAGGTCGGCTTCGACGTCGAGGACCGGCTGGGAGGTCCACGCGCGGATGTGCTCGGGCACCCCGTCGCGGTCCAGCAACGGCACGCACCGGTCCATCGCGCGGGCGGTGAGGTCTTCGGCCAGCTCGATGCGCACCCCGGCGTCGGCGACGACGCCTGCGGCGGCGATCAGCCGCTCGGCCTCGCCCCGGATGTCGGCGGCGTTCCACGCCGACCGCCCGGCCGCGAGCCGGGCCAGCGCGCGCTGCACCAGTTCGTCTCGATCGAGGGCCCCGATCGGGGTGGGGGCCAGGTCGACCGGCTTTCCCGGGTCGCGGTAGCCGAGGGCGGACAGCTCGGCCCGCCAGCGTTCCTCCAGCCCGACCCCGGGCTGGGCAGTGATCTTGTCCGGGCGGCCGTCGGCCCACGCCCGGACGTCCCAGGCTCGGCGCAGCACCGGCCCGGGGGATTCGCCGGGGTGCGCTGCGGTCCAATCTTGTTCGTAGCGGTCCACATTCCGGGCGATCTGGGCGTGCCGGGCGCTGAACGGACCCGTGTACTCGGCGAGCTCCAGTATTTCTCCCGTAGCGCCCTTCCGGTAGCCGTGCGCGGCGAAGGCGGCGTTCAATTCCGGGTCACACGCCATCGCGGCGTGCCCGATCCCGTTGATCGCGCCCAAGAAGTCGCGGACGCCGACGGTGTGCAAGCCGCGCCATTTCCCCGCGGCGAATACCCGGGACAGGAACTGCAGGTGCAGGTGCCAGTGCGGGTCGTTCGCCCGGGAGGTGTAGTGCCGAACCGTCGCGGCCTCCAGCACCTCCAGCGGTATCTGCACCTGCCCGCCGCGCGGGCCGACCCGGGTGGTGGCGTGCTCGGAGAGCCAGGCGATGATCTGCTCGGCGGCGCGGTCCTGCGCCGCCTCGTACGCCGTCGCGATGTCCGGGTCCAGCGCGGCGGCCAGCGACCACGTCTTCGGGCCGTTGACCACCACCTCGGCGAACCGAACGGCGTGCTCATCGGTGCGCAGCTGCCCCCGCGGCTCGCCGGTGTCCGGGTCGCGGCCAGCCACCCAGGTCTCGTAGGCGTCGCCGGTCAGCGGCCCCAGCTCGGCCACGCGACCATCCGTTGTGGTGAAGCGACGGGCGACGCCGGTGCCCTCGGTGAGGTAGTAGTCGTCGACCCGGCCGCGGTCGGCCTCCACGTAGTGCCGGGCAGCCACCGGCGCGCCGGCGTAAATCTTCATTCCGCCGTGCATCTTCAACGCCACCCGACAATGACCAACGAGTCACCCCTAGAAACGCCGATGGGCCCCGCGAAGCGGGGCCCGAGCTACCTCCGAAGGTAGCATTCGTGCCGTTCTTCAGCAAAGGCTTGTGCGGTTTTGGTAAGCGCTTGGAGTCGATACAAGAAGGCTGGAGGGGTTCGACTCATTGGTTACTCGTGACAATCACTGATTGCTTGCAGAATGCCGACTTAACGGTTCTTGACGATCATGACTTCGGGTTCGCGTCGGCACCGTGCGGTCCGGTCGGTCCCAGGGCCCTCCGGGTGCTCACGGCGAGGGCCCCGCCGTCCGGCCGCTACCCGGCGCGGTGACACCCATGGCCGATGAGGTTCGTCCGTGACCAGACGGGGGCACCCCCGCGACGCCGAGATGGAACGTCGCCCGTGTCTCGGGCCTTTCGGTATACCGGCCAGCCCTAACCTTGATCTTTCGTGATCTTGTCGGGGTTCATGATCGTCGGGGTTCTGAGCCCGCGTGGGCGTGAGGATGACATCGGGGTGTGACGGTTCGCCCGAG
>NZ_BAAGVS010000010.1:0-121396 GCF_054780755.1 Modestobacter lapidis
CCCGGATCGAGGCACCCATCTCCTCCGCACCCGCAGCCACCGTGCCCACGTTCCGCGACACCTCCTCCGCCGCCGCCGACACCACACCCGACTGCGCACTGGTCTCCTCCGCCGACGCCGAGATCTGCGCCGAGGACGCCGACAACTCCTCCGACGACGCCGCCACCGCATCCGCCGACGCGGCGACACCGGCGAGCACCGTGCGGAGGTGCTGCTGGGCCGCGGCCAGCGACTGCGCCATCCGGCCGACCTCGTCGCGGCTGGTCACCCCCGACTCGACGGTGAGGTCGCCGGTGGCCATCGCCGCCAGGGTGGCCTCCACCCGGACGATGGGGCGGGTCAGCGAGCGCTGGGTGAGCAGGCAGATGCCGACGACGAGCACCAGGCCGATGCCGACCACGACCACGGCGGTGCGGTCGGCGCTGGTGATCGCCGCCGAGAGCTCGACCTGGGTCGCGGTGGTCGCGGCCTCGAGGGCGGCCTTCGCCTCGCTCACGGCACCGTCGGTGAGGTCGTTGGCGGCCTGGATGCCCTCCCACTGCAGCCGCGCACCGGCCTGGTCCGCCACCGCCGCCTCGACGAAGGAGCTGATCGCGTCCAGGTAGGTCACGTAGGTCGCCTGCACCTGCGCCGCGGCGTCGGCGGGTGCACCGCTGAGCGGGACCTCCGCCAGCTCGGCGAGCAACCGGGTGGGGGTCGCCACGTCGTCGGCCAGCTCGGCGAGCTGTTCCGACGGCACCGGCCGCACCAGCGCCTTGAAGCCGTCGACCTTCAGCTCGCTGGCCCGGGTGTCGAGCTGCAGGACCAGCTCCTGGGCGGTGGCCAGCCGGTCGAGGCGCTCGTTGGCGTCGCGCACCGAGCCGTTCGAGGTGAGCAGCGCGGTGAGCAGCGAGCCGAACACCAGGACGACGACGCCCAGCACGAACCCGAACTTCACCGCCAGCCGGCGGTCGGCGAACCACCCCGAGGCGCCGCCCGGGCGCGCGGCAGGGAGCGTGCGCAGGGGCAGCGAGCGGGCCATCGAGGATCCTCCGGAGTCGGATGAGAACGGGGAGTTCTCGCTCCGACTTCGGCAGGCGCCGCTCGTGATCAAGCCGAGGGCCCGGGCTCGGGACCAAAGACCCTGGTCCCGAGCCCGGTGCGGCGATCAGCCGCGCGGCTCCTGGGGCCGTCCGGCCGTACCGACCTCCGACCGCGAGGCGACGTCCCGGTCCGCCGGCTGCGGCACCGGCGAGCCGACCTGCCCGGCGCCGGCCCCGTCCCCGGGATCCGGGGACCGGGAGGACAGGTCGGCACCGGGGGAAGGCTCGACGACCAGCGCGAAGTCGTCGCCGTGCCGGGTGATGCCCTCGACGACGGCCTGCTCGACGGCCTCGCTGGCGAAGGCCCGGCGCAGCATCATCGGATCGGTGCGCAGATCCTTGGCCAGCGCCACGGCCATGCCCACCATCACCAGCGAGAACGGCAGCGCGGCGATGATCGTGAGGTTCTGCAGCCCGGTGAGCGCGTCCTCCCCGACCAGCAGCATGATCGCCGCCACCGCCCCCATCACGATGCCCCAGAAGATGACGATCCGCCGGGTCGGCTCGAGGGTGCCCCGCTCGGACAGCGAGCCCATCACGATCGAGGCGGCATCGGCGCCGGAGACGAAGAAGATCGCCACGAGCACCATGACCAGCACCGTCATCACCGTGGCGAGCGGATAGGTCTCCAGCACGCCGAACAGCTGGCCCTCCGGGGTCGACTGCCCGGCCACGTCCGCACCGTCCTGCTGGGCGGCGATCCCCGCCCCCCCCGAACACCGCGAACCAGATGAGGCTGACCGCGCTGGGCACCAGCAGGACGCCGGTGACGAACTGCCGGATGGTGCGGCCCCGGCTGATCCGGGCGATGAACAGCCCGACGAACGGCGTCCAGCTGATCCACCACGCCCAGTAGAAGACCGTCCAGCCGCGCAGCCACTCGGCCATCGCGTCGCCGCCGCTGGCCTCGGTCCGGGCAGCCATCTCGCCGAGGTCGGCGAAGTAGTTGCCGATCGTGGTCGGGAGCAGGTTGAGGATCAGCACCGTCGGGCCGACGACGAAGACGAACACCGCCAGCACCAGGGCCAGCACCATGTTGATGTTGGACAGCCACTGGATGCCCTTGGCGACGCCGGAGACCGCCGAGGCGACGAACGCCGCGGTCAGCACCGCGATGATCGCGACGATCAGGCCGTTGCCCACGGTGCCGGCCCAGCCGAGGATCTCCACCCCGCTGCCGATCTGCAGGGCCCCCAGGCCCAGCGAGGCGGCCGACCCGAAGAGGGTGGCGAAGATGGCCAGGACGTCGATGACCTTGCCGGCCGGGCCGGCGGCGCGCCGTTCCCCGATCAGCGGGATGAACGCGGCGCTGATCAGCTGCCGGCGCCCGCGGCGGAAGGTGCCGTAGGCGATGGCCAGGCCGACCACCGCGTAGATCGCCCAGGGGTGCAGCGTCCAGTGGAACAGCGTGGTCGCCATCGCCGTGGAGACGGCCTCGGGCGTCTCGGCGTCGACGCTGCGCGGAGGTGGCGCGACGTAGTGCGACAGCGGCTCGCTGACACCGAAGAACATCAGCCCGATGCCCATCCCGGCGCTGAACATCATCGCGATCCAGGAGACCGTCCGGAACTCCGGCCGCTCGCCGTCCCGGCCCAGCGGGATGCGGCCGTACTTGCTGGCCGCCACCCAGATCACGAAGATGACGAACCCGGACGCCAGGACGACGAACAGCCAGCCGAGGTTCTCCTCGACCCAGGCCAGTGCGCTCCCGCTCGTGCTGCCCAGGTTCCCCGGCGCCATGAAGCCCCAGGCGACGAAGGCCAGGGCGACGACCGCGGCGACGCCGAAGACGACGGTGTCGAGCGTGCCCGTGCGGCCGGTCTCCGCGGGCGGCTGGGCGAGGGCGGGGTGCCGATCGGCGAACGACCCCACGCGGCGGGGGCCCGGCTCGTCCCCGGTGTGGCCGGGTGGTGCTGTGGGTGTGCTGGACATGATGTGTCTGGCGCCGCGGTGCGGCGCCTCTCCCTTCACGTCGGTCGGTCGGCCGTCGTCCCGGTGCTCGGGGCGGCGCAGCTCATCTCACCGTGCGGCATGCCCCGCGGGCAACGCAAACCGGGGATGATCACGATCGGATCACCGCCCCCCACGAGCGGACCGGTGGGCCGGCGGGCCACACTGGACGCCGATGGACGTCCAGGTGATCGCCCCGTGAACGACCTCCTCGACTGGCTCCGCGGCCGCGGGCTCGAGGTCGTGCTGATCGTCCTCGGGTCGGTGCTGCTGGCCCGTTTCGTCGGCTGGATCGGCGGCCGGATCACCGACCGGATCGACGCCACCGCCAGCGGCTCCGACGCGCTGGTCCGGTCGGAGGCGGCGAAGCACCGGCACTCGCTGACCCAGGTGCTGACCTGGGTCGGGATCGTGCTGATCTACTCGATCGCGGTCTTCTTCGTGCTCGACCGGCTCGGCATCCCGATCACCGGCCTCGTCGCGCCGGCCACCGTGCTGGGCGTCGGCCTGGGCTTCGGCGCGCAGCGGGTCGTCGGCGACGTGCTGGCCGGCTTCTTCCTCATCACCGAGCGGCAGTACGGCTTCGGTGACGTCGTCTCCATCCAGGTCCTGGGCGGCGGCGACCCGGCCGTCGGCACGGTCGAGGACGTCACGCTGCGGATCACCCGGGTGCGCTCGCCCGACGGCGAGGTGGTGATTGTCTCCAACGGCCAGATCGTCAAGGTCGTGAACCTCTCCCGTGACTGGGCACGGGCCGTGGTCGACGTGCCGGTGCCCTCCAGCGCCGACGTCAACCGGGTGCAGGACGTGCTGCGGCAGGTGGGCCAGCACGCCTTCGCCGACGAGCGACTGCACCGCCTGCTGCTCGACGAGCCCAGCGTGATGGGCGTGGAGAGCCTGTCCCTGGAGGAGGTGAACGTGCGGATCGTGGCGCGCACCCTGCCCGGCAAGCAGTTCGAGGTGAGCCGGGACCTGCGGGCCCGGGTGGCGCTGGCGCTGTCCCGCGAGGGCGTGTCACTGCGCGCCAGCGCGCCCAGCGTCCAGGACGAGGCGCTGGCCGAGGACCGGGCCCGGACCGGCGGTGCGGCATGAGCGCACCGTCGGGCGACCAGCCGACCCAGATCCTCCCGTCCACGGCCGCACAGCCCGCGCCGACGACGGAGGCGCCGGCCCCGGTCCGGTTCTGGCGGCAGCGGGTTCCGGCCCGGATCGGCCGCGCCCACACCTCGACCGTCGTCCTGGCGGTGCTGTTCGTCGCGTTCTTCTCCCTCTACCTCGTGGTGCGTCCCGCGGTCGAGTACACGACGGTCGAGACGATCGACGGGCAGACCGTCCGGGTGCCGGTCTCGGAACTGGCGCCCACCACCGAGCCGGCCGAGCCGACCGAGCCCACCGCGCCGACCAGCGACGTCCCGGTGCCCGGCGGCCCCACCGGCACGGTGTCCCCGACCACCACCCCCGGCGGGGCGACGCCGTCCCGGAGCACCTCCCCGACCCGGCCGGACGACGACGAGACCGGCGAGCAGCCGCCGTCGTCCTCGCGCGCCCCGACGACGACCCGGGCGCCGACCACCACCGAGTCCGAGCCGGAGCAGGAGACGGGTCCGGAGCAGGAGCCGTCGTCCCCCACGGAGTGACCGCGGCGGTACCGGCCCGGTGACCCGGGTCGGGGCCGGATCAGAGGCCCAGCTCATCGAGCAGTCCGGGCCACCGGCCGCTCCAGGGCGCGGCCGCCTCGAACGCGGCGGACGCCGCGAGCACCGTGCGGTCGGCGAGGTGCCCCCCGATGATCTGCATGCCCACCGGCAGGCCGCCGGCGGTGAAGCCGGCCGGGACGGACGCGGCCGGCTGGCCGGTGAGGTTGATCGGTGAGGTGAGCGCGACCGTGGCGGCCGGTGGGGGCACGATGCGGCCGTCCACCTTCTCCGGGCCCTGCATGTGCACCGGGAAGGCCGGCACGCACACCGTGGGGGTCAGCACGAGGTCGACGTCCTGCATGAAGCGCCACATCGTGTTCGACAGCGCCTGGCGGGCGGTGCGCGCAGCGGTCAGCTCCTCGGCGGTCCACGGGCGCTGCAGGAAGTCGACGAGGTGCGGCGTCATCTGCGCGGCGTGCTCCGGGAGCAGGGCGCGCATGCCCGCCAGATCGGAGTCCTGGGCGACGGCTCCCCAGAAGGCCAGGTACGGGTCGTCCCAACCCGGGTCCCGGAGCTCGACGGAACAGCCCAGGCCCTCGAACACCGTGGCGGCCGCCGAGACCACGCTCCTGACCTCGGGGGCGACCGCGGCGTAGCCCCAGTCGAGGCTGAGCGCGACCCTCAGCCCACGAACGTCCTCCGCGATCGCATCGAGCCAGTGCACGTCGGCGCAGGGGATGGAGTGCCGGTCCCGGGGGTCCGGCCCGGCCATGACACTGAGCATGAGGGCCGCGTCCGCGACCGTCCGGCTGAGCGGGCCGATGTGTTCGAGGGATTCCCAGCTCGAGAACCCGGGGTACCGCTCGTCCCGGCACCCGGGGTAGAGCGGAACACGACCCATGGACGGCTTCATGCCGAAGATGCCGCACAGGGCCGCCGGGATCCGGACCGAGCCACCACCGTCACTGCCGACGGCGACCGGGCCGAGTCCGGCAGCGACCGCCGCCCCGGAACCCGAGCTCGATCCTCCCGGCGTGAGCTCGGTGTTCCACGGATTGCGGGTGGTCTCGAAGACCGGGTTGTGGCCCACGCCGCTGTAGCCGAATTCCGGGACGTTGGTCTTGCCGATGGTGATGGCGCCGGCCGCCCCCAGCCGTTCGACGACGACGTCGTCCTCCGCCGGGACGAAGTCCCGGTAGGCCATGGACCCACCCGCTGTCCGGATGCCCGCCGTGGACACGAGGTCCTTGATCCCCAGCGGAACCCCCGCGAGGGGGCCGACCTCGTCGCCCCGCATGATCGCCTGCTCGACCCGGCGGGCCTGCTCGCGGGCCAGCTCGGGCGTCGGGGTGCAGAACGCGTGCAGGTGCGGTTCCAGGGTCTCCATGCGCTGGAGGACCACCTCGGTCACCTCGACGGGGGACACGTCCTTGTCCCGCACCAACCGGGCGAGCTCCACCGCGGTGCTCCGGCCGATCTCCACACTGTTCATCGGGCTGCCTCTCCTGTACTCGACGGTCGTTCCTGTCTCAGAACCGGGTGACGACGGCGATCCCCGGCTCCCGGCCGACCGCGGCCAGCGCCGGCCCGGCGTCCGCGAGCGCCAGCTCCCGGGTGACCAGCAGGTCCGGGCGCAGCCGGCCGGCCGCGATCAGCGACAGCATCGGCGGGTAGTCGGCCGCGGCCATCCCGTGGCTGCCCAGCACGGCCAGCTCGCCGGCGACGACGAGCTCCATCGGGATCTCGGGGCGGCCGACGGCCGGCGGCAGCAGGCCCACCTGCACGTGCCGCCCGCGGGGGCGCAGGCCGCGGATGGAGTTGACGCAGGTCACGGCCGAGCCGGCGGCGTCCAGCGACACGTGCGCGCCGCCGCCGGTCAGCTCGGTGACCGCGCCCGGCACGTCCGCCGTCCCCGGCACGACGTGCTCGGCGCCCAGCTGCCGGGCCAGGTCCAGCGCGGCCGGGGAGACGTCCACGGCCACCACGCGGGCGCCGGCCGCGACGGCGACCTGCACCGCCGACAGCCCCACCCCGCCGCAGCCGTGCACCGCCACCCACTCACCGGGGCGCACCCGGGCCACCCCGGTGACCGCGCGGAACGCGGTCGCGAAGCGGCAGCCCAGGCCGGCCGCGGTGCCGAACGCGAGCTCCGGGGGAAGCGCGACCAGGTTGACGTCGGCGGCGTCCAGGGCGACGAGCTCGGCCAGCGACCCCCAGTGGGTGAACCCGGGCTGCGTCTGGCGCAGGCAGACCTGCCCGGCACCTTCCCGGCAGGGTGCGCAGCGCCCGCAGGCGCAGACGAAGGGCACGGTCACCCGGTCGCCCACCACCCAGCTGCGCACCCGCGGCCCGACGGCGGCCACGGTGCCGGCCAGCTCATGGCCGGGCACGTGCGGCAGGACGACGTCCGGATCGTGCCCGGACCAGGCGTGCCAGTCGCTGCGGCAGATGCCGCTGGCGCCCACCCGGACGACCACGCCGTCCGGCGCCGGCACGGGGTCGGGTACCGACCGGACCGTCAGCGGCCCGCCGAACTCCTCGAACACCAGCGCGCGCACGGCAGTCAGCCTGCCCGACCGCCCCGAGAGGGCCAAAATCGCGACTTTGGCCCTCTTCGGGGAGCAGCCGGTCCACCGGCCCGCCCAGGAGGGCCGATTGTGCCGCCGTGAGCGCAGCTCCTAAGATCATCGACGGCTCACGAGAGGCAGCGACAAGCACCTGGCTGGCTGCCCGGCAACCTCAACTCCGTCTGAGGTGCTCCAGGGGAAGAGCTGGCCGGGCGGCAACCGCCGCCCGACAACGGACGGAGTCCCTCCGAACGGGTCTCCCGACCTGCAGAGGAGTGCACCGATGTCCGACGTCGACAAGACCGCCTGGAGCTTCGAGACCCGGCAGATCCACGCCGGAACCGCGCCCGACCCCACCACCGGGGCCCGCGCACTGCCCATCTACGCCACCACCGCGTACCAGTTCCGCGACACCCAGCACGCCGCGGACCTGTTCGGCCTGGCCGAGATGGGCAACATCTACACCCGGATCATGAACCCGACGCAGGACGCGCTCGAGCAGCGCGTCGCCTCGCTGGAGGGCGGCGTCGCGGCGCTGGCGGTGGCCAGCGGGATGTCGGCGACGACGCTGGCGCTGCTCAACGTCGCCGAGGCCGGCGACCACGTCGTCGCCTCCGCCTCGCTCTACGGCGGCACCTACAACCTGCTGCACCACTCGCTGCCCAAGCTGGGCATCACCGTCTCCTTCGTCGAGGACCCCGACGACGCGGCGAACTGGCAGTCGCTGGTGCAGGACAACACCAAGGCCTTCTTCGCCGAGTCCATCGGCAACCCGAAGGGCGACGTCCTCGACATCGAGACCGTCGCCGGGGTGGCGCACCGCAACGGCGTGCCGCTGATCGTCGACAACACCATCGCGACGCCGTTCCTGATCCGGCCCTTCGAGTTCGGGGCCGACATCGTCGTCCACTCGGCCACCAAGTACCTGGGCGGGCACGGCACCGCGATCGCCGGGCTCATCGTCGACGGCGGGACGTTCACCTGGACCGGCGGGAAGTTCCCCGGCTTCACCACGCCCGACCCGACGTACCACGGCGTGGTCTACGCTGACCTGGGTGCGCCGGCCTACGCCCTCAAGGCGCGGGTCCAGCTGCTCCGCGACCTCGGCCCGGCGATCTCGCCGTTCAACGCGTTCCTCGTCGTGCAGGGGATCGAGACGCTGTCGCTGCGGATGGAGCGGCACGTGGCCAACACCGTCGAGGTGGCGAGGTTCCTCGAGGCCCACGACGAGGTGGACCGGGTCAACTACCCGGGGCTGGCGTCCTCGCCCTGGCACGCGGCCCAGCAGAAGTACGCGCCGAAGGGGGCCGGTGCGGTGCTCACCTTCGAGCTGCACGGCGGCACCGAGGCCGGCCGGCGCTTCGTGGAGGCCCTCGAGCTGCACAGCCACGTGGCCAACATCGGCGACGTGCGCAGCCTGGTCATCCACCCGGCGTCCACCACGCACTCCCAGCTCACCGCCGAGGAGCAGCTGACCACCGGGGTGACCCCGGGCCTGGTGCGGCTGGCCGTCGGCCTGGAGGGCATCGAGGACATCCTGGCCGACCTGGCGGCCGGGTTCCGCGCCGCCAAGGGCGCCTGAGGTGGCGGCCGGGTCCGGCGGCTGGACGCCGGCGGACCCGGCCGGCGACCGCCACTTCCTCGACCTCGACCCCGACCGGCCGTTCGTGCTCGAGCGCGGCGGCGCGCTGCCCGCCGTGCGGGTGGCGTACGAGACCTGGGGCACGCTCGCGCCCGACGGCGGGAACGCGGTCCTGGTCGAGCACGCGCTGACCGGTGACAGCCACGTCACCGGCCCGGCCGGGCCCGGTCACCCCACCGCGGGCTGGTGGCCCGACCTGATCGGCCCCGGGTCACCGCTGGACAGCGACCGGCTCTTCGTCGTCTGCGCCAACGTGCTCGGCGGCTGCCAGGGCACCACCGGCCCGTCCTCGACCGCGCCGGACGGCCGGCCCTGGGGCTCCCGGTTCCCCGAGGTGACCATCGCCGACCAGGTCGCCGTCGAGGCCGCCCTCGCCGACGCGCTGGGCATCGCCCGGTGGACGGCGGTGCTCGGCGGCTCGATGGGCGGCATGCGCGCCCTGGAGTGGGCGGTCGGCCGGCCGGAGCGGGTGGAGCGGCTGTTCTCCATCGCCGCGTGCGCCGTCGCCAGCGCCGACCAGATCGGCACCCAGACGACCCAGCAGGCCGCGATCCGCAGCGACCCGGCCTGGGCCGGCGGGGACTACCCGCGGTCCGGCGTCCGGGCGGACGCCCCGGTCACCGGGCTCGGCATCGCCCGCCGGATCGCCCACCTCACCTACCGCAGCGGCGTGGAGCTCGACGCCCGCTTCGGCACGGTGGTCCAGGACGACGGCCGTTTCGCCGTCGCCTCCTACCTCGCCCACCACGCCGCCAAGCTGGCCGCCCGCTTCGACGCCGGCAGCTACGTGGTGCTCACCGAGGCGATGAACAGCTGGGACGTCGGCCGGGGCCGCGGCGGGGTCGAGGCGGCCCTCGCCCGGGTGACCGCGCGCTCGGTGGTGGCCGGCGTGGACTCCGACCGGCTCTACCCGCCGGCCCAGCAGCAACGGCTCGCCGACGGGCTCGGCGTTCCGCTGCACCTGATCAGCTCCCCGTACGGCCACGACGGTTTCCTGCTGGAGACCGGTGAGGTGGGCGCGCTCGTCCGCCGGCTGCTGCGCGCCTGAACCGGGCCGGCGGTGATCGTCAGGCGGCTCGGCGGAACGTCGCCTACTGTCGGGGAGCGCCGACCGCGCGATGTCCACCCTCGCCGTCGGCGAACTCCGGACTGTTCCATGCCACCCCAGCAGAGAGGCGGCGATGTCCGCTCACGTCCTCGACGAGGCGACCGACCCTCGTCCGACCGACCCGGCCGGTTCCCGGCGCACCCCCCGCCCGGCCGGCCGCTCGGAACGCAACCGGCAGGTCAGCGTCTACGCGGAGCTGTCCGCCCGGGTCCGGGACGCCGGGCTGCTCGACCGGCGCCGCGGCTGGTACGTCACCCGGATCGGCCTCACCGTCGCCGCCTTCGCCGGCGTGTGGGCAGCCGTCGTCGCCGTGGGGAACTCGTGGTGGCAGCTCGGCCTGGCCGCCGTCCTGGCGCTCGTCTGCGCCCAGTTCGGCTTCCTCGGCCACGACACCGCGCACCGCCAGGCCTTCGGCTCCCACGCGGTCAACGAGTGGTCCGCCCGGGTGCTGTCCTGCGGCTTCGCCGGCATCGGCTACGGCTGGTGGATGGGCAAGCACAACAAGCACCACAACGCGCCCAACCAGCAGGGCAAGGACCCCGACATCTCCTCCGCCGTGCTGGCCTTCACCCCCGACGACGCGGCCGAGCGCACCACCGGCCTGCGCGGCTGGTTCACCCGGCACCAGGGCTGGGCGTTCTTCCCGCTGCTGACGCTGGAGGGCGTGGCCCTGCACGCCAACAGCATCGCCACGCTGGTGCGGCAGAAGTCGATGCCGCACCGCCGGCTGGAGCTGGCGCTGATCGCGGTGCGCCTCGGCGGGTTCGTCGCCGCGGTCTTCCTGCTGATGCCGGCGGGGATCGCCGCGGCGTTCGTCGCCGTCCAGCTGGGCGTCTTCGGCCTGCTGCTGGGCGGGTCGTTCGCGCCCAACCACAAGGGCATGCCGGTCGTGCCGAAGAACGCCAAGGTCGACTTCCTGCGCCGCCAGGTGCTCATGTCCCGCAACATCCGCGGCGGCCGGTTCACCGACTTCATGATGGGTGGGCTGAACTACCAGATCGAGCACCACCTCTTCCCGAGCATGCCGCGGCCGAACCTGAAGCACGTGCAGCCGATGGTGCGCGAGCACTGCGCGGCGCACGGCATCAGCTACACCGAGACGTCGCTGGCCGGCTCGTACCGGCTGGTCGTGCAGTACCTGAACCGGGTGGGCATCGGCGAGCGCGACCCGTTCACCTGCCCGCTGGTGCAGACGATCCGCAACTGAGCCGCCCGGCCCGTCGGCGTCACTGCACCCGGCGGACGGCGCGGTGCTGGTCGAGCCGGTCGGTGTAGCTCGTCGCGTTGAGCCGGATCGCCGTCCGGTCGTCCTCGGTCGTCTCCCGCCGGACCTTGGCGGGCACCCCGGCGACCAGCGAGTTCGGCGGGATCTCCGCGCCCTGCATGACCACCGCACCCGCGGCGATGATCGAGCCCGACCCGATGTGGGCGCCGTTGAGCACGGTGCTGCCCATGCCCACCAGCACGTCGTCGTCGACCCGGGCGCCGTGCAGCACCACGTTGTGGCCCACGGTCACGCCCCGGCCGATGACCAGCGGATGGCCGGGGTCGCTGTGCAGCGTGGAGCCGTCCTGGATGTTGGAGTCCGCGCCGATCTCGATGGCCGCGGAGTCGGCGCGGGCGATCGCGCCGTACCAGATGCTGGCGCGCGGCCCCATGGTCACCTTGCCGACGACGACGGCCGTGGGCGCCACGAACGCCGCCGGATCGATGTCCGGCGCACCGAAGTCGAGCTCCCCGATGTAGCTGTCAGCCACGCTGCTGCTCCTCCGCGAGGCCACGGGCCCTCCCCGCGGCGGCTCCCCTGCTTACCGCAGCGACGCCGGGCCGGCACCGGCGGGTGGTCCGTCGGCGCCCCACTCGGCCAGGAAGGCGGCCGCCGTCAGCTCGTCGAGCCTCGCGGGCGGGCACGTCCGGCAGGTCCGCGGCGCTGGTCACCCCGCCAGGGTGGCCGATGCCGGACGACGGCTCGAGCGCCCCCTACAGGTCGACCTCGGCCAGCACCCGCGGGATCTCCGGCGGCAGCTCGCGGGCCAGGAAGCCCAGCTTGCCCACGCGCGCGGCCAGCCTCTCACCCGCCCGCCCGTGCAGGTGCGCCGCCCACACCGCGGCCTGCGTCGGCTCGGCGCCCCGGGCCAGCAGCCCGGCCACCACCCCGGCCCGGACGTCGCCGGAGCCGGACACCCCCAGCCCGGCCCCACCGCTCTGGTCCTCCCACAGCCGGCCATCCGCGGCGGCGACCCAGCTGGTCGCCCCGCCGAGGCCGACCGCGGCCTGCGCCGCCCCGGCCAGCCGGCGGGCCGCGCCGGCCGGGTCGGCGTCGACCTCCGCCGGGTCGGCGTGCAACGAGATCGCCAGCTCGGCCGGGTTCGGGGTGAGGACGACGTCGCCGCCGAGATGGTGCAGGCAGCCGGGGTCGGCGGTGACCGCGGCGAGCCCGAGCGCGTCCAACGCGACCGGCCCCTGGAGGTGCGGCAGCATCGCCTCCACCAGACCGCGGGTCTCCTCCTCGTCGGCCATGCCCGGCCCGATCAGCACCGCGGAGGCGCTCTCGGCGAGGTCGAGCACCAGCTCGGCCGACGAGGCGCGGATCGCGCCCGCCGCCGTCGACGGGACCCCGCGCACCAGCGCCTCGGGCAGGGAGATCGAGACGTGCGGCGCGACCTTCGACGGGACGACCACCTGCAGCTTCCCCGCCCCCGACCGCAGCGCCGCCTCCGCGGCCAGCAGCACCGCGCCGAGGGTCTCGGTGCTGCCACCGACCACGAGGATCGAGCCGCGGGCGTCCTTGCCGCCGGTCGGCTCGGGCAGCCGCCAGTCGCGCAGCACCTGCGGGGTGACCAGGACGGGATCAGGCTGGGGACGGGACATCGTTCTCCTCGGTCACGGGGGCCTGCGGATCGTCCGACAGGTGCGTAACGCTGTTGAAGTCGACGAGCCGGAAGAGCCCGTCGTCCGCGCGCTCGTAGCGGGTGACCGACGTGTTGGCGACCTGCTCGTCCCGGTCGATCTCCAGCAACCGCGACTCGGCCAGCTCCTCGACCACGTACCGGAACACCATCACCACCGCCTGGTGGGAGAAGCACATCAGCCGCTCACCGTCGTGCCGCAGCGCCTCGGTGGCCAGCAGGCTGCGCACCCGGAGAGCGACGTCGGCCCAGCTCTCCCCGCCCGGGGGCCGGTAGTAGAACTTGCCCAGCAGATCGCGCCGGCGGGCCTCGTCGGGGTACTCGTCGCGGATGCCCTCCCGCGTCATCCCGTCGAAGGAGCCGAAGTCGCGTTCCCGCAGCCGCTCGTCGTAGCGGATCGTCAGCTCCAGGCCGCTGGCCGCCACCGCCCGGTCGGCGGTGGTGGCGGCCCGGGCGAACGGGGAGCTCAGCACGGTCGTCGGCCGCTCGTCGGGGTGCAGGCCGGCGAGCCAGCGGCCCAGCGCGTCGGCCTGCTCCTCGCCGCCCGCCGACAGCGGGACGTCGGGGTCGCGGACGTCGAGCTCGAGTCGTCCGGCGCCGCTCCGCTGGGCCTGCGCGTCGGCCAGGTTGCCCTGGCTCTCCGCGTGCCGGACGAGCCACAGGGCGCTGGGACCGGGTGCGTGCGCCATCGCGCTCCTGCCGTCGGAGGGTGCGCCGCGGGCGCCGTCCGGGCTGCCCTAGCCGATCGTGCCGCCGCCGAAACGGCGCGGCGGGTCTAGGCGGTGACGCGGACGGCCTTCACGTAGCCGCCCTTGTCCACGCTGGTCACCGCGACGGGGCGGCCGGGCACGCTGGCGTGCACCATCTGGCCGTTGCCGATGTAGAGGCCCACGTGGCTGATCGGGGTGTAGAAGAAGACCAGGTCGCCGGGCTGCAGGTCGGCCCGGGACACCGGGACGCCGATGGTCGACTGGGCCCGGCTCGAGCGCGGCAGGGTGATCCCGGCGGCGGCGTAGGCGTACGTGGTCAGTCCGGAGCAGTCGAAGGCGTCCGGGCCCGTGGCGCCGGGCACGTACCGGTCACCGAGCTGGCCCAGCGCCGTCTGCACGGCCGCCCCGGCGGCCGCGGTGGGTGCGGGGGCCGGGTTGGCGGCGTTCAGCACGGGGCCGCTGAGGGTGTTCTGCACCCGCACCTGGTCGGCGGCGGTGAGGCGGGCGAGGTCGGCCTCGAAGCCGGCCAGCTCGTCCTCCAGCACCTCCTTGCGCTCGGCCAGCTCGGCCGCCGCTGCGGTGGCCGCGGCGGCCGCGGCGGCCGCGGCCGCCTGCGCCTCGGTGGCGGCGTCGCGGGCGACGGCGACCCGGGCGACGACGCCGTCGGCGTGCACGGCGAGCCGGTCGAGGGTGGACAGCTGCTGGATCAGGTCGTCGGCCGACGAGCTGGTGAGGAACGCAGCGATCTTGGTCCGGGTGGAGCCGGTGTAGCCGGCGTAGGCGATCGCCCGGAGCTGCGGAGCCAGGGCGTCGACGGCGACCTGGGCCTGCGCGGCCGCCTGGCCCGCGGCCGCGGCGGCGGCCTGCTGCTGCTCGGCGGTCGCCTCGGCCTCGTGCACCTGCTCGTCGATCTCGCGGAGCTGGGCGCCGGCGTCGACGACGGCCTGGCGGGCCTGGTCGGCGGTGGCCGGCGGGGCGGCCGGCGCTAGGCCCGGGGTCAGGACGACGGTGATCCCGGCGGTCACGGCCAGTGCCGCGGCACGGGTCCATCCGCGGGCGGTCGAGCGGGTCACCGGGCCTCCCTCTGCGCTCGCCGCACCCCTGGAGGGGGAGTCAGGAGACCAGCGCGTCGGGACGGAACGTAAGGGCGCGGCGGCGCAGCGTCGGCTCGGCGCGCTCAGACGGGCTCAGTCCCACAAACCTCCTGTCCCACGCGCCACATCCGCCCCGGGAGTCACCCGCGACGACCGTTCAGGAGGTATGAGGCGGTCGGCGACGAGGCCGGTGGCGAGGGAGTAGACGGCCTTGTGCAGCAGGTCGACGACCAGGTCCTGCCGGGACCACGTCCACGGCGGTGATCCCACGCCGGTCGCGTTCTCCAGGGTCTGGTCGGTGGCCAGCCGGACCGAGGCGTGCCAGGCCGAGGCGCGCCAGCCGCGGAGGCCGGCGGCCGACCAGATGCCGCGCAGCGCGCCCAGGGTGGCACCGGTGCCCCAGTGCATCAGATGGTTGCGCACCGGCGGGCGCGCGGACTCGGGGAGCCGCCGTCCGGTGGTCAGCGCGGTGAGCGTGCGGGCCGGCACGTAGGAACTCGGCCGGGCCGTCAGGTGCTGTTCCAGCTTCTCGCCGGCGGTCATCACCGCGACGCCGGCCAGGCCGGCCAGGGCGCCGCGCAGTGCTGCTCGTCCCCACATGGGGACGGGGCTACCCGGGCGACGTCGCGCGGAATCGGCCGTCGGCGCACGTCGGGATGCGCCCGACCGGAGGATTCCGCCGGCCGGGCACCGCGGTGCCCGGGCGACGGGGTGAGCGATCAGCCGGCGGCCGGCTCCTGGGACTCCAGGGCACCGACGGCGGCGACGTCGCGCAGGATGGCCAGCAGCTCGCCGGAGGTCCACGCCTCGCAGCAATCGCACTGGCCGTCCGGGGCGAAGCTGCGGAGGCCGAGGCTGCCGCCGGCCTGGTCCTCGGCGAGGGCCAGCTGGCCGTCGGCGGGGTTCCGGTGGCAGCGGCACCCCGAGGCGCACATGCCCAGCCCCCAGCCGGAGACGATGACCGACGCACCGCTCTCGTGCACGCTGCCGAGCTGGAAGATCGACGGCTTCTGCTGGTACGTCATCTGAGGCTCCCCTCGCCGTCCCTGGCTTGACTGCAGGGAGTGGTCATCGGCTCACGAGAAGTACAGCTGAACTACGCTCCGTACCCGGGCAGACGCGCTGGGACACGCCTACTCGGTGTTTCTTCCAACCCGTACGGCACTCGAGTCCCATGTGCCCCGTTCTCATCCGAGCAGAAACGTCCCGCCCGCAACCGGCAGCGCCCGGGGCGCTGGGCTGCGGCGGCTGTCCGGCGCCGGGCCGGTCGGCCAGAGTCTGCCTGGCAGTGATCTGGACCTCACCTCCGGGTGCCGAACCAGGGGCGATCGCACCCCGGCCCGGTGGACCACGGGTACGCCGGCCGTGGGATGACCGCTCTCCACCGGGGTACCGACCGGCCCATGTCGATGACAGCACCGATGGAGCCCAACCTGCCCGGCGGGGACGACGGCATCCCGGCCGCCGATGCCGGCACGGGCGCACCGCCGCCGGCCGAGGGCTTCGGGATCGCCGGCGAGGAGCCGGACGCTCCGGAGCAGGCGTCCGGCGCGCCGGACGCCGATCCCCCGGCGGACACCCCGTTCCGCACGCCGGACCCCGCCGAGGTCGGCCCGGACGTCGGCTAACCACCGGTTCCGACGTGCCGCCGGATGGGTACGACCCGGGGCATGTCCACCCCCGAGCACGACCCCAGCACCGAGCCGACCAGCGACGACGCGCAGACCCAGGGCACCGAGCCCACCGGCAACCCGGTCGACCCGGCCATGGCCTCGTCCAGCCCGGACCCCGGGCAGACCGACCGGGACCTGCGGCACGAGGACGACTGACCGCGGCGGTCCGTCGCCCTCAGCCGGCAATGCGTCAGCTGGCCGGGCTGACCGAGCTCATGTTGAAGTCCGGCACCCGCAGCATCGGCATCGCCGCCCGGGTGAACCAGTCGTTCCACTCCCGGGGCAGCGTCCGCTCGGTAACGCTGGCCTGGGTGGCCCGGCCCAGCAGGTCGACCGGTGACTCGTTGAACCGGAAGTTGTTCACCGCCCCGGTGACCTCGCCGTTCTCGACGAGGAACACGCCGTCCCGGGTGAGCCCGGTGAGCAGCAGGGTCTGCGGGTCGACCTCGCGGATGTACCAGAGCGTGGTCAGCAGCAGGCCGCGCTCGGTCGCCGCGATCAGCTCGGCCTGCGTGGCGGTGGCGGCCCGATCCTCCAGGATGAGGTTGTCGACGGCCGCGGTCGCCGGGGCCGTCGTCCGCAGCGCCCACGCCCGCGGCCGGATCAGGTTGGTCAGCACCCCACCGGAGATCCAGTCGACCGCCGGGGTGGCCATGCCGTTGTCGAACACCGACGCCGAGCCCGACGACCCGCCGACCACCTGGAACGGGCTGCACTCCAGCCCCGGCGCGTGCGGGTCGCTGCGCAGGGTCAGCGGCAGCGCCGCCAGCCGGTCGCCGATCCGGTTGCCGCCGCCGGCCCTGGCGTAGACGTTGCGCCCCTCGTCGGCGTCGCGCGCCTCCATGGTCCAGTGCGCGTAGACCATCAGGTCGCTGACCGCGGACGGCGGCAGCAGCGTCTCGTACCGCCCGGCCGGCAGCTCCACCTTCCGCTGCGACCAGGCCATCTTCCGCGCGACCTCGGCGGCCAGGCCGGCGACGGAGACGTCGGTGAAGTCGCGGGTGCCCACGCCGGCCCATACCGAGCGGCTGAAGTCGGCGGCCTTGCCGTTCAGCTCGACCCGGCCGGTGGGCTGGTCGTGCCGCAGCCGCAGACCGGTGGAGGTGCCCAGGTAGGTGGTCGCGAGCTGGTGCTCGGCGAACCCGAACAGCAGCTCGCTGCGGTCACGGGCGTCGCCGAAGGCCGCGCCGAGGGCGGGGGCGAAGTCGGCGAACACGTCGATCGAGGTCTGCGCGGCCTCGGCATCCCAGTCGCCGGCACCTGGCGGGACGTCGCTGATCAGCGGCATCGCGTCCTCGGCCGGCCCGGCGTCGCGGGCGGCCTGCTCGCTGGCGGCCACCAGCTCGGCGATGTCCGGCGTCCCGGTGCGGGCCACCGTGCCCGTCGCCATGCCGGCGCCGCCGTCGACGAAGGAGATGACGACGACCTGCCGCGAGCGCATCGCACCGTTGGTGGTCAGGCTGTTGCCGGCCCAGCGGAGGTTGGCCTCCGAGCTCTCCACGACGTAGGCGACCTGCCCGTCGGCGGTCGAGGCGTCCAGCGCGCGCTCGACCAGCTCCTGGGGCATCTGCGAGCTCATCGGCCGGACTCCTGGGCGGTGTTGAGGATGTTCGTGTTCTCGAACAGGGCGCTGGGGCAGCCGTGGCTCACCGGCGCCACCTGACCCGGCTGGGCCTTGCCGCAGTTGAAGGCGCCGCCGAGCACGTAGGTCTGCGGGCCGCCGACGACGCTCATCGAGTTCCAGAAGTCCGTCGTCGTCGCCTGGTAGGCCACGTCGCGGAGCTGGCCGGCCAACCGGCCGTTCTCGATCCGGTAGAACCGCTGGCCGGTGAACTGGAAGTTGTACCGCTGCATGTCGATCGACCAGCTCTTGTCGCCGAGCACGTAGATGCCGCGCTCGACCCCGCCGATGATCTCCTCGGTCGAGGGCCCGTCGGGAGCCGGCTGCAGCGACACGTTGGCCATCCGCTGCACCGGCACGTGGGCCGCGGAGTCGGCGAACGCGCACCCGTTGGACCGTGCCATGCCGCGCAGCCGGGCCATGTTGCGGTCGACCTGGTAGCCGACCAGCACGCCGTCGCGGATGAGGTCCCACTGCTGGCCGGCCACGCCCTCGTCGTCCCAGCCGACCGTGGACAGCCCGTGCTCGGCCGTCCGGTCGCCGGTGACGTGCATGAGCGGCGAGCCGTACTGCAGGGTGCCGAGCTTGTCGACGGTGGCGAACGAGGTGCCGGCGTAGGCGGCCTCGTAGCCGAGCGCGCGGTCGAGCTCGGTGGCGTGCCCGATCGACTCGTGGATGGTCAGCCACAGGTTCGACGGGTCGACCACCAGGTCGTAGCGGCCCGGCTCGACCGTGGGCGCCTTCGTCTTCTCGCGCAGCAGTTCGGGCAGCTCGGCGAGCTCGCTGCGCCAGTTCCAGCCGTCGCCGGTCAGGAACTCCCAGCCGCGCCCGACCGGCGGGGCCAGCGTGCGCATCGACTCGAAGGCGCCGGTCGACCGGTCGACGGTGAGCGCGGTGAACTCCGGGTGCAGGCGCACCCGCTGCTGGCGGGTGCGGGTGCCGGCCGTGTCGGCGTAGTACTTCTGCTCCTTGACCTGCAGGACGCTGGTCTGCACGTGCTCGACGCCGTCGGCGGCCAGCAGCTGCTCGGACAGCTCGGTGAGCAGCCCGGTCTTCTCTCCGTCGGGAACGGCGAACGGATCGACCTGGTAGGCCGACACCCACTCGGCGTCGACGTACACCGGTTCGGGAGCGAGCTCGACGCGGTCGGTGTTCATCGCGGCGGACACCCGGGCGACGGCGACGGCCTCCTCGGCCAGCCGGACCGCCTCGGCCGCGGTGAGCACCACGCCGGCGGCGAAGCCCCAGGTGCCCTCGTGCACGACGCGGACGGCCAGGCCGAGGTCCTGCCCGTCGGCCAGCGCCTCGAGCCGGGCGTCGCGCAGCCGGATCGCCTGGGTGCGGATCCGCTCGACCCGCAGGTCGGCGTGCTCGCAGCCCAGGTCGACCGCGCGGGTCAGCGCCGCCTCGGTGAGCGCGGACAGCGGCAGGGCGAGAAAGGACTCGTCGACGGAACGGGTCTCGGACACGGGTCCGTGTCTACCAGTTGAAGGACCCCGGGAGCGGGCCACGTGCAGGACCGCGCGGCCGCGGGTAGTCGGGGGCATGGCCGACCCTCAGGACGACGTCACGCTCACCTTCGGCGGCACCGCCACCACGTTGCTGCGGATCGGGCCGTTCACCCTGCTGACCGACCCGAACTTCCTGCACCGGGGCCAGTGGGCGCACCTGGGCTACGGGCTGCGCAGCCGGCGGCTGACCGATCCCGCGCTGGTGCCCGCCCAGCTCCCGGCGCTGGACGCCGTCCTGCTGTCGCACATGCACGGTGACCACTGGGACCGCATCGCCACCCGCTCGCTGCCGAAGGAGACCCCGGTGGTGACGACGCCGGAGGCAGCCGGCTGCCTGGAGAAGCGGGGCTTCACCGCCACCGCCGACCTGCGCGCCTGGCAGACCCACGAGCTCAGCTCGGGCACCGACACCCTGCGGATCACCAGCGTCCCCGGGGTGCACGGCCCCGGCCCGCTCGCCCGGCTTCTGCCGCAGGTGATGGGCAGCGTGCTGGAGCTGGTGCGTGGCGGCGCCGCCGGCAGCGAGGTGACCTGGCGGGGGTACGTCAGCGGCGACACCCTGTTCCGCCCGGTGCTCGGCGAGGTGCTGGAGCGCTGCGGCCCGCTCGACGTGCTCGTTCCGCACCTGGGCGGCACCAGGATCGCCGGCATCACCGTGACCATGGACGCCCGGCAGGGCGCCGACCTGGTGGAGCTGCTCAAGCCGCCGGTCACCGTGCCGGTGCACTACGACGACTACGGGCTGTTCAAGAGCCCGCTCGGCGACTTCGTGGCCGAGGTGGCCGACCGGCAGGCGCCCGGTGAGATCCGCGCCGTCGGCCGCGGGGAGACCGTCTCGCTGCGGGCCTGACGTCCCGCCGGGCTGGCACTGTGCGCTGGGGGCCCCACTCCACCGGCAGAACGGTCCACTGGCGCACAGTGCCGGCGGGCGGCCGCCCTCAGCGGCGGACCAGGTCCAGCCGCCGCCGATGGGCCGCGGCGATCTCCGCCCGGCAGGCAGCCGGTTCGTGGGTGAGCCGGGCGTAGCTGAACCGCAGCACCAGCCAGCCCAGCGCGGCCAACGCCGCGTCCCGTCGCAGGTCACGCTCACGAGCCGCCGGGCTCCCGTGGAAGGCGGCGCCGTCGAGCTCCACCGCCAGCAGGACCTCTGGCCAGGCCGCGTCCAGGACCGCCAGGCCACCGGGCAGGGGAACCCGGTGCTGCTGGCGGCACGGTGGCAGGCCGGAAACGGCGAGCACGTGTTCCATCCCCCAGATTTCGAGCTCGCTCTGCGACCCGCCCGCCACCAGGGTCAGGAGCGCGGCCAGCGCCGCGCGGCCGGGCAGCTCCGGGCGCCGTTCCAGCTCGCGGCGGATCGCCGGGACCCCGGCCCGCCGAGTGCGGACCGCGGTGATGACGGCGGCCCGGGCGACGGCCGGGAAACGGAGCGAACGCCGGCCGCTGTGCGCCTGACCCCAGGCGTCCACCAGCGTCCGGGCCGGCGGCGTGACCGGGAGCCCGCGCACCCGGGTGCCGGACAGGTCGGTCACCCGGTGCACGGTCAGCTGGCGTGCCCGGGCCGGCGCTCGCCGGCGCGCATCGATGGACACGTGCACGCGATCGGCCTCCGGGGCCAGCCGCCAGG
Source organism: Modestobacter lapidis (assembly GCF_054780755.1). Lineage (NCBI taxonomy): Bacteria > Bacillati > Actinomycetota > Actinomycetes > Geodermatophilales > Geodermatophilaceae > Modestobacter > Modestobacter lapidis. Next base: position 21,129 of record NZ_BAAGVS010000010.1, read on the forward strand.
TCGACAGCGCGGTGTGGTGGCTCAGCACGCCGTCGGTGGACAGCACGGCGGCCATCGCCCGGGTGCGCCACACCTCCGCACACTCCGGCAGGACGACGACGTGCGGCAACGGCCGGACCAGCCGGCCGGCGGCCACCCACCGCGACACGCTCGTCGAGCTGGTCCGCCCCGCGAGGTCGGCGATCCGCCGGACGCCGTCGGGACCCATCACGCCACGCAGGTCCACCGCCACGCCGGGGAGCCTGACGCCCCGGGGGCCGGCGCGGCGCTCCGCAGCCGTGGCTGTGGACAGCCGACCCGGTGGACACGGCAGGCACTGTGCGGCCGGTGCCCGGATCCCGCCAGGACCGGGCACTCGACGCACAGTCCTCCGCGGGCCGGCGCGACGCCCTCAGCGGCCGGCCAGGCGTAGCGCGCGGGTCTGCACGTCAGCCCGCAGCGCCGCCTCGTCCACGGTGGTGGAGACCCCGTCGGCGACGAGCCGACGGCCGGCCACCCAGGTGTCGCGCACGTGCCGCGACCCGGCCGACCACACCAGGTGGGTGAGCAGGTCCCCGACGTCGCCGACCGGCACGAACGCGATGTCCTCGCTGTCGACGTGCACCAGGTCCGCGCGCCGCCCGGCGGTCAGCTGACCGAGGTCGGGGCGGCCGATCGCGTCCGCGGCCGCACCGGTGGCCAGCCAGAACGCCTCGGGCGCCGTGAGCGCGGTGGCGTCCCGCTCGCGCAGCCGGGCCAGCTGGGCGGCCAGCCGCAGGTCCTCGAACAGGTCGAGGTTGTCGTTGGACGCCGGCCCGTCGGTGCCCATCCCGACCCGGATGCCGAGGTCGAGCATGTCGCGCAGCCGGGCGGTACCGCTGGCCAGCTTGCTGTTGCTGCCCGGGCAGTGCGCCACGGCGACGTCGTATTCCCGCCAGAGCTCCAGGTCGCCGTCGTCCATGTGCACGCAGTGCGCAGCCAGCACCCGGCCGCCGAGCACGTCGTGCGCCGCCAGCAGCTGCGGAACGCTGAGACCGTGCGCGTCCAGCAGGTCCTGGCCCTCGGTGGTGGTCTCGGCGACGTGCACGGTGAGCAGCAGGTCGTGCTCCCGGGCGGCCACCGCCGCCCGGGTGAGCACCGGCAGCGGGACGGTGTACGCCGCGTGCGGGCCGATCCCGTACTCGACCTGGGCGTCGCTGCGCGCCGACAACCGGACGGCGGTCTCCAGCTGCTCGTCGAAGGTGCCGAAGCCGGGCAGCGCGATCAGCGGGTTGGCGATCACCGACCGCGCGCCGGTGGCCCGCACCGCGGCGGCGATCCGCTCGGGATGGAAGTACATCTCAATGCTGGTGGTCACCCCGTGCCGCAGCAGCTCCGCCGACGCCGCGGTCATCGCCACCTCGACGTCCTCGGGGGTCAACCGCGCCTCGCGCGGCCACATCACCTCGTGCAGCCAGCGCTCCAGCGGCAGCCCCTCGCCCTGGCCGCGGAACAGCACCATCGGCGCGTGCGAGTGGGTGTTGACCAGGCCGGGGGTGAGCACGCCGGGTAGCCGGGTGACCGGCGCGTCGCCGGCCGGCGGGGCGTCCGCGGCGGGCCCGACCCAGCGGATCGTCCCGTCCTCGACGTCGACCACCGCGTCGGGGACGACGGTGCCCGCCCGGTTCCCCACGACGACGGCGCGGGCGGTGAAGCGCTGCAGCATGGACGCTGAACCTACTGTCGCCCGGCCCGGCGGGCCCGGCGACGCACACGGCGCGCGGATACCGTGGCAGTCATGTCCATCCTCGCTGCCGCCGCGTCCGACGAGGGCGGGATCACCGGCTTCCTGCTCGACCTGGTGCAGTCGCTGGGACCCATCGGCGTCGGCATCGCGATCCTGGTCGAGACGGTCGTCCCGCCGATCCCGAGCGAGGCGGTGCTGGGGCTGGCCGGCGTGCTCATCCGCGGCGGTGAGATGTCTGTCGTCCCGGTCATCGCCTTCGCGACGCTCGGCTCGCTCCTGGGCGCCATCTTCTTCTACTTCGTCGGCAAGGCACTCGGGCCGCGCCGCTCGCACGCCTTCCTCGACCGGCTGCCGCTCGTCGAGACCGCGGACGTCGACCGGACCTTCGCGTGGTTCGAGCGGCACGGTCGCTCGGCGGTGTTCTTCGGTCGGATGGTGCCCATCGTGCGCAGCTTCGTCTCGGTGCCGGCCGGCGTCGTCCACATGCCGTTCGGGCAGTTCCTCCTCTACACCGCCGCCGGCAGCCTGATCTGGAACAGCCTGCTCGTCGGCCTGGGCGTGGCGCTGGGCGACGTCATCTACGAGTACCTGAACGTCATCGATTATGTGATCTACGCCGCGATCGCACTCGTCGTGGGTTGGTTCATCTACAAGAAGACGTCCGGCCACTACCGCCGCCCCGCCGACGCCGGAACCGACCTGCCGGCCGACGAGCGCGATCAGCCGACGCCGTGACCACCCAACGCACCCGCCCGCAGGTCGTCGCCTTCGACGTCAACGAGACGCTGCTCGATCTCGCCCCGGTCGCGGCGACGCTGGTCGAGCTGGGCCAGCCCGCCGGCCTGCTGCCGACCGTCTTCTCCCGCACCCTGGCCACCGGCTTCGCGGCGGCTGCGGTCGGGGCCTGGTGCTCGTTCCGGGGGGCCTTCGAGGCCTCGCTCGCCCAGCTGACCGACCTGACCCGCGCCGAACGCGCCGCGGTCGCCGACGCCTTCCTGGAGCTGTCGCCGCACCCGGACGTCGAGCCGGCGCTGCGCCGGCTGAAGGAGGCCGGCGTCCGGGCCGTCACCCTCACCCACGGCTCGCCCGGCGTCGCCGAGGCCGGGCTGTCCCGCGGTGGGGTGAGCTCCCTGGTGGAGCGCAGCCTGTCCAGCGAGTCGATCCGGGCCTGGAAGCCCAACCGCGAGGCCTACCTGTGGGCGGCCGGTGTCTGCGCCGTCGCCCCGGACCGGATGGCGCTGGTGGCGGCGCACTCGTGGGACGTGCTCGGCGCCCGGCGGGCCGGGCTCACCACCGGGTTCGTGTCCTCCCGGTCCGAGCGGGTGTACGCGGAGGTCCTCGACCCGCCGCACGTGCAGGGCGCCGGGCTCGTCGAGGTGGTCGACGCCCTGCTCGCGCTCCCGCCGGCCCGGTGACGCCGGCGGTCGGGCCACGGGAGGTCGGGACGCCGCTGGGCCCGGCCCGGGTGCACCGCGACGAACCGGACCACGATCCCCGCGGCACGCTGGTGCTCGGCTCCGGCGCGGGAGGCGGGGTAGCGGCGGCCGACCTGACCGCGCTGGCCGCCGGTGCCGCGGCGGCCGGGTGGCGGGTGCTGCGGGTGGACCAGCCGTGGCGGGTGGCCGGGAAGAGGATCGCCCCGGCGCCGCCCCGGCTGGACGAGGGCTGGACGGCGGTGCTGGCCGGGCTGCGGGCCGACGGCGACCTGGCCGGCGCGCTCGTGCTCGGCGGCCGCAGCGCGGGCGCGCGGGTGGCCTGCCGGACGGCGGCGGAGCAGTGCGCCGACGGGGTGCTCGCCCTGGCGTTCCCGCTGCACCCACCGGGGCGACCGGAGAAGAGCCGGGCCGGGGAGCTACGGGGCGTCGGCGTCCCGCTGCTCGTCGTCCAGGGCGAGCGGGACGCCTTCGGCCGGCCGGGGGAGGTGACCGCGGCGCTGGGCGGGCACCCCGGTGAGGTGCGCGCCGTCCCGGGTGACCACGCGCTCACCCGGGACGTGGCCGCGGTGGTCGCGGCCGCCGTCGACTGGCTGCCGCGCTTCTGACTGCGGTGGCCCTCCTGCAGGGGCCCGGCCCGCCGCACGCCTGAAGGCCCCCTTCCGGGCACCGCCCCGAGCTTGCGAGGGGGGTGGGGAGGAGGGGGTCCTCTTTCAGCTCCGGCGGCGGCGCCGGACCAGCAGGATGAGCAGCAGCACGGCCAGCACGCCACCGGCCGGGGCGGCGTAGCGGGCCATCGCCGCCCCACCGGCGACGTCGAGCAGGTCGATCGCCTCGGGCTCGGCCGGCACCGCCCGCGGGGTGGTGCGGGCCGGGCCACCGGAGGCGGGCTTGCTCGGCGGCGCGGTGGTGCCCGTCGGGGGCTTGCTGGGGGCCTTCTTCGCGGCGCTGATCGGGGTCGGCTCGGCGGCGGCGGCGGCGTCCTCCACCGTGCCGGTGCCCTTGAACGTCGCGGCGTCGCCGGGAGCGCCGGCCGACTTCGCCGGCGGCACGGTCGGCGGCGGGACCGGGGCCTTCGGCGGCGTCACGGCGCCGGTGCCCTCGGTGGTGGCCTCGGCGGCGGCGTCCGCGGCCGCCGCGGCCGACGTCCTCGCGGCGGCACCGGCCTTCTTCGCCGGCGTGCCCTTGCCGGCGCTGCCCTCGACGGAGGCGGCGGCCTCCTCGACCACCCCGGCGGTGGTCGCGGCGGCCTTCCCGGCGGCCTTGCCGGCGGCGGCCCGGGCCGAGCCGGTCGCGCTGGGTTCCTGCGTCGAGGAGGCGGCATCGCTGTCGACGGCGGACGGGTCGACGCCGAGGTCGCCACTGGCCAGCTGGGCCGACAGCTTGTCGGCGAACTGGCCGAGCAGCTTGTTGCCGACGTCGGTCATGACGCCGCGGCCGAACTGGGCCGGGCGGCCGGTGATGTTGAGATCGGTGAGCACGTCCACCCGGGTCACGCTGCCCTCGCTGGCGAGGTTGGCGGTGACGATGGCGGAGGCCGTGCCGTTGCCCCGCTGGTCCTTGCCGCGGGCGTCGATGACGGCCTTGTGGGCGGCCTCGTCGCGCTCGATGAACGAGCCCTTGCCCTGGTAGGTGAGGTTGATCGGCCCGAGCTTGACCTTCACCCGGCCGGTGAAGTCGTCACCGTCGACCGAGTCGAGGACCGCGCCGGGCATGCACGGGGCGATCCGGTCGATGTCCATCAGCACCCGCCAGGCCTCGTCGATGGGCAGGGGGACGGTGAACGAGTTCTCCAGCTGCACTGCAGGACCTCCGAGGATGGGCGGCTCGCGCGCCTCCCGGGCCAGGAGACCGACGGCTGAGCCGGGAACGTGCGGTGGTGGGGCGGTTTCGGGGCAGGGCCGACGCTACCGCGCGGCCGGGTCGCGCACCTGCCATCCGACCACGCGACGGGAACCCCCGCGCGCGGGGGACACCGGACCGGAGAAGGACCCCGTCCTCCCCGCCCTTCGCAAGCTCAGGGCGGGACCCGGGACGGGGCCTGACGGACCGGTCCGGTCCGGTCAGGCCTTGTCGCAGGGGCCCGCCGCGAGCTCGCGAGCGGTGGGGGCAACGAGGTCCTTCTGCTACAGGCCGGCCGCGGCGGTCAGCGCCCGCTTGGTCAGCACCCGGGCCAGGTGCTGGCGGTAGTCGCCCTGGGCGTTGAGGTCGCTGCTGGGCTCGGTGCCCTCCGCGGCCAGTTCGGCGGCCGCGGTGACCGCCTCCAGGCTCAGGTCGGCACCGGCCAACGCCGCCTCGGCGGCGCCGGCTCGCAGCGGGGTGGTGCCCATGTTGGTCAGCCCGATCCGCGCCTCCGCGATCCGGCCGCCCTCCCGGCGCACCGCGGCGGCGACCGCGACGATCGACCACGCCTGGGCCACCCGGTTGAACTTCTCGTACCGCACGCCCCAGCCGTCCGCCTCGGCGAGCTCGGGCACCCGGACCTCGACGAGCAGCTCGCCCTCCTCCAGCGTGGTGGTGAGGTAGTCGACGAAGAAGTCGGCGGCACCGACCGTCCGCCGCCCGTTCGGCCCGACGAGGACGAACTCCGCGTCCAGCGCCAGGGCGACCGCCGGCAGGTCCCCGGCCGGGTCGGCGTGCACCAGCGCACCGCCGAAGGTGCCCCGGTGGCGCACCTGCCGGTCGGCCACCGTCTCGGTGGCCTGGGCGATCAGCTGCCCGTACTGCGCGATCAGCGGGTCGGCGAGGATGTCGGAGTGGGTGGTCATCGCGCCGATGACCAGCACGTCCCCCTCCTCCCGTACCCCGCGCAGCCCGGCGACCCGGGTGAGGTCGACGACGGTCTCCGGCGCGGCCAGCCGCAGCCGCATGACCGGGATCAGCGACTGGCCGCCGGCCAGCACCTTCACGTCCTCGCCACCGCTGGCGATGGCCTCCAGCGCCTCGTCGACGGTGGTCGGCCGGGCATACGCGAAAGCAGCCGGGATCATGGCTTCTCTCCTCCGTCGAGATCGCGGATCATCGGTCTCCTCCCAGGGACGAAGCGTTGGACTCAGAGGCGGGGCGTCCACCCCCGGCGGTGGTCTCGGTCGAGGCTCCGCCGTAGGCGTTGGTGCCGGCGGTGGCGCGGTCGCCGCCGTCCCCGCCCTGGTGGATCGCCCGCCAGACCCGTTCCGGGGTGAGCGGCATCCGCAGGTCGGACACCCCCAGGTGCCGGACGGCGTCCAGCGCGGCGTTGACCACCGCCGGGGTGCTGGCGATGCAGCCGGCCTCGCCGACCCCCTTGGCCCCCAGTGGGTTGCTGGTCGCCGCGTGCACGGTGTTGCCGGTGTCGAAGTGCGGCAGGTCGGCGGCCGAGGGGAGCAGGTAGTCGACGAAGGTGCCGGTGGTCAGGTTGCCGTCGGCGTCGTAGATCGCCTCCTCGTACAGGGCCTGCGAGATGCCCTGGGCGAGCCCGCCGTGCACCTGTCCCTCGACGATCATCGGGTTCACGATCGTGCCGACGTCGTCCACGCAGGCGTACTTGCGGATCTTCACGAACCCGGTCTCGGTGTCCACCTCCATGGCGCACAGGTGGGTGCCGTGCGGAAAGGAGAAGTTCTCCGGGTCGAACGTCGCCTCGGCGTCGATCGAGGGCTCGACGCCCTCGGGGTAGTCGTGCGCGGCGAAGATGGCCAGCGCGACCTCCTGGATGCCGACGCCGGCGCCGGGCGTCCCCTTGACGGCGAACTTGCCGCCGGTGAACTCCAGGTCGTCCTCGCTGGCCTCGAGGAGGTGCGCGGCGATCTTGCGGGCCTTGGCGACCACCTTCTCCGCCGCCTTGACCACCGCCGTGCCACCGACGACCAGCGACCGGGACCCGTAGGTGTCCAGGCCACGGGAGGAGATCGCGGTGTCGCCGTGCAGGACCTCGACGTCCTCGAACGGCACGCCGAGCTGGTCGGCGACGATCTGGCTCCACGCCGTCTCGTGCCCCTGCCCGTGCGGCGTGGAGCCGGTGACCACCTCCACCTTGCCGGTGGGCAGCATGCGGATGGAGGCCTGCTCCCAGCCGCCGGCGCCGAAGGCGAGCGAGCCGAGCACCCGGGAGGGAGCAAGACCGCACATCTCGGTGAAGGTGGAGAAGCCGATGCCCAGCTGGACCGGGTCGCCGGACTCCCGGCGGCGCTGCTGCTCGGCGCGCAGCTCGTCGTACCCCAGCAGCTCCAGCGCCTGGTCGGTGGCCATCCCATAGTCACCGCTGTCGTACTGGAGCCCGGCCACCGTGGTGAACGGGAACTCCTCGGCGTTGATCCAGTTCTTCCGGCGCAGCTCCAGCGGGTCCATGCCGAGCTCCACCGCGAGCTCGTCCATGATCCGCTCGATGGCGAACGTCGCCTCCGGCCGGCCGGCACCGCGGTAGGCGTCGGTCGGCACCTTGTTGGTGAATACGCCGTCGCACTCGAACCGGTACGCCGGGAACTTGTAGATGCCCGGGAACATGAACGCGCCCAGCGCCGGCACCCCGGGGGTGATCAGCCGCAGGTAGGCGCCCATGTCGGCCAGCAGCCGCACCCGCAGGCCCTTGACGTTGCCCTCGCGGTCGGCGGCGATGTCGATGAACTGCACCTGGTCGCGGCCGTGGTGGGCGGTCATCAGCGACTCGCTGCGGGTCTCGGTCCACTTCACCGGCTTTCCGAGCCGGCGGGCGACCAGCAGGCAGAGCACCTCCTCCGGGTTGACCTGCAGCTTGCCGCCGAAGCCGCCGCCCACGTCGGGGGCGATGACCCGCAGCTTGTGCTCGGGGATGCCGGTGACCATCGCCGCCATGACCCGCAGGATGTGCGGGATCTGGGTGGCCGACCACATCGTGTAGTTGTCCCCCGAGGGCTGGACGACCACCGAGCGGGGCTCCATGAAGGCCGGGATGAGCCGCTGCTGCACGAACCGGCGGCTGACCGTGACATCGGCATCGGCGAAGGCCTGGTCGGTGTCGCCCCCGGTGCCGGCGTCGCCGGCGTCGAAGACGAAGTGGTAGCTGGTGTTGGACGAGGTGTGGTCGTGGACCAACGGGGAGCCGTCCTGGACGGCCTCCTCCATGTCGAGCACGACCGGCAGCGGCTCGTAGTCGACGTCGATCTTCTCCACGGCGTCCTGGGCGGCGACCTTGGAGCGGCCGACGATGATCGCCACGGCCTCACCGACGTGGTTGACCTCCTCCACCGCGATGGAGGGGTGCCCGGGGTTGACCATGTCCGGGGTGACGGGCCAGGCGCAGGGCAGCGAGCCCTGCTCCTCGGCGAGGTCCCGGCCGGTGAAGACGGCGACCACGTTGGGGCTGTCGACGGCGCCGCTGACGTCCAGGTGGGTGATCCGGGCGTGCGCCACCGGGCTGCGCAGCACCGCCAGGTGCAGCATCCCCGGCAAGGTCATGTTGTCGGTCCAGGTGGTGTCCCCGGTGATCAGCCGGGCGTCCTCCTTGCGGAGGCGGGCCTGGCCGACCTGGTTGGCCGGTGCTCCGGCGGTGCTCGTCGGGTCCTCGACGGCCGTCATGCCTGCGCCCCCGCGTCGGCGCCGGCCGGGGCGGCGTGCCGGCCCTCGCCACCGCGCATCTCCGCGGCCGCCTGCTGCACGGCCCGCACGATGTTCTGGTAGCCGGTACAGCGGCAGAGGTTGCCCTCGATGCCCTCGCGGACCTCGGAGTCGCTGGGGTCGGGGTTGTCGCCGACCAGGTCGATCGAGGCCATGATCATCCCCGGGGTGCAGAACCCGCACTGCAGGCCGTGCATCTCGTGGAACGCCTTCTGCATGGGGTGCAGCGTCCTGCCGTCGGCGATGCCCTCGATGGTGGTGACGGCCGAGCCGTCGGCCTGGACGGCCAGCACGGTGCACGACTTCACCGCCTCACCGTCGAGGTGGACGGTGCAGGCGCCGCAGTTGCTGGTGTCGCACCCGACGACGGTGCCGACCTTTCCGAGCGTCTCTCGCAGGTAGTGGACCAGCAGGGTTCGGGGTTCGACGTCGTCCGTGTAGGACGCCCCGTCGACCCGCACATTGATCTGGGTCACGTGTGTCTCCGCTCCGTTGCAGGGATGCGCTGCCGCGGTTGCCCGCCGGCCTGCCCGCAGTGTGACAACGGACACAGGGGTTAGGCCACGCTCATCTGCGCCATCAGGACGGCGAAAGGGCCACCGCCGCACGCACACCCGCGCATGCGGAGACACCGAAGCCGATCCTCCGCAGCTGCGCCACGCCGAACGTTGCACCGCGTTGCAGCGGACGTCGGACGGCCGCCGCTGTGACGGGTGGGGCTCCCGGGTCAAGGTGTGCGGCCGCGGTGCCGACCATGCAGAGGGACGGGCACGGACGGGCGACGAGGGAGCGGGCGGCGATGGCGGGCTGGAGCGGCGGTACGGGGCGAACCCGGCGGGGTGGCGTGGGCGTCGCCCTGGCGGCCGTCGGCCTGCTGACCGCGTGCGCTCCGGCCGCCCCGCCGGTCGAGGTGGCGGCGGCCACGGCGCCGGCCCCGACCCAGGCCGCCGCCCCGTGGACGCGGTCCGCACCGGTGCCCGTCGCCGCGGAGCCCGCCGTCCCGGCGCCGGTGGTGGACCAGGACGCCGCTGCGGCGCAGGCCGCCATCGCGGCCGACGCCGGGATGCCCGTCCCGCAGCCGCCCCGGCCGACGCGCACCGGCCTGGTCGTCTCGCCGTTCGTGGGGGTCGGCAGGTCACCGGAGCTGCACCCGCGCCCGGCCCCGTGCGGCGGGCACACCTCGCCCCGTCGGGTGTCCCCGGGTGTGGAGCCGGGCCCGGGCGGGTCGGCCACGGTGACCTGGCAGGCCGGCGCACGCGCGGAGGTGCTCGGCTATCGCGTGTCCGCGGTCAGCCAGACCCTGCGGTCCGGCGTCCAGCGCGCCCCGCTCACCCGGGACGCCGGGCAGCCCGCCGACTGCGGCGCGGTGACCGTCACCTTCGCCGGGCTGACCCCCGGCGACGCCTACGTGTTCTGGCTGGAGGAGCGGACCATCGACATCGCGACGTCGGTGGAGCGGCTGGTGCAGATCGGCACGTCCCAGCCCGTGGTCATCGGGCGCTGACGCCACGCCGGCTGCGCAACCGCAGCCGCTGGACCCGGGCGGCAGCCGCCGTGCGCCGCGCCGATCCGGCCGGCAGCACCGTCAGGCAGGCCTGCCAGAAGGGGAGGTCCTCGGCGGCTTCGGGGAGCTGTCCGTACCGCACCAGCAGCTCGGCCCGGCCGGTGGCGAGCACCGCCTGGCGGAGTGCACCGGAGAGCCCGGCTCGTGCTGCCCGCACGCCTGGCGCCTCCGACCGCGGCAGCAGCGCGCCGGGGTAGCGGTCCAGCGCAGCGCCCACGGCGCCCCGGCCGAGCAGGTGCCGGACGTCGTCGGCATCGCTGCGCAGCGGCGCGAGCAGCCGGTAGGGCCGCGAACCGACCAGCTCGTTCCCGACCAGCCGGCGCAGCCGGGACAGCTCCGCCCGCACGGTGACCGGCGCGGCGTCGCCCGGATGGCACTCCGCGGCCAGCTGCTCGGCGGTGCGCCCCTCCCCCGCCGCAGCCGCCTCGGCCAGCAGGACGACGAGCTCCGAGTGCCGCAGCGACAGCTCCAGCTGCCCGCCCGCCGTGGTCAGCCGGGCCCGGTCGCGGCCGAGGACCTCCAGCACGGGCGCGCCGCTGTGCTCGACGGCCGGCCGGCGACCTCCCGCCTGGTCGCGGTACAGCCAGCGCAGCTCGGACTCGGCCGCCGCGGCGGTGGCGCGAACCAGGGTGAGAACGTGCGGGCCGGCCACGTGGTCGCCGCCGGTCACGTCGATCGCGCCGAGCAGGGCGCCGGTGACCGGGTCGTGCACGGGTGCGGCCGAGCAGCTCCACGGCTGCACCGGCCGGCGGAAGTGCTCGCTGCCGTAGATCTGGACGGCGTGGTCGAGGGCGAGCGCCGTCCCGGGGGCGTTCGTGCCGGCGACGTCCTCGTGCCACGACGCGCCCTCGACGAAGTGCATGCCCGCGGCCCGGTCACGCAGCCGGGTGTCGCCCTCCACCCAGAGCATCCGGCCGGCCGCGTCGGTGACCGCGACGATCATCTGGTCGGCCTCCGCGTCGGCCACGAGCAGCCGGCGGATGACCGGCATCACCGCGGCCAGCGGGTGCGCGGTCCGGTAGGAGACGAGGTCGTCGTCGAGCAGGTCGACCGGCGGGAGCGCGCCGTCGGGGTCGATGCCGCTGCCCAGCGAGCGGCGCCACGAGTCCCAGACCACCGGCCGGACCCGCGCGTCGGGCCGGGTGCCGGCCCGGGTCACGAGCGCCTCGTGGGCGGCGCGCAGGCCGCGGGTGAGCACCGGGGTGGGGCCACCGTCGGGCAGCGCGACCCACGGGTTCGTCGCCGTCACGGTGCGGCGTCCCCGGGGCTGAGGGTCATCGTGCCGCCCATCGTGACCGCTGTGCCGGGATAGCGCCAGCAGGTTCGGTGCGCTGCCCGCCGCGGATCAGGTGCCGGCGGACTCCTCGGCGGCGCCCAACTGCCACGGCCGGACGACGGCGAACAGGGTGAGCAGTGCCAGCAGCAACGCACTCAGGATGACGATCCCCATCGCGACCGCGTCGTTGCCCAGCAGCCCGACCATCGGGGCGACCAGGGCGCCGACGCTGAACTGGATGGCGCCGAGCAGCGCCGCGGCGGTTCCGGCGGCCTCGCCGTGGCGCTGCAGGGCGAGCGCCGGGGCGTTGGGCAGCCCCAGCCCGGTGGCCGCCAGCACGGCCCAGAGCGGGCCGACCACACCGGCCAGGCCGCCGAAGCCGGTGGCGGCGAAGACCAGCAGCACCAGGCCGGCGACGGCGCCGGCGATGGTGGCGGCGACCAGGATCTGCTGCGGCTCGAAGCGGCGCAGCAGCACCGGGTTGAACTGGGTGGCGCCGATCAGCCAGAACGCGCCGGCGCCGAAGAGCAGGCCGAACTGCTGCTCGTCGAGGCCGAACTCGCCCTGGTAGACGAACGAGGAGCCGGAGACGTAGCTGAACAGGCCGGCCATGGTGAGGCCGGCGACGACGACGAGTCCGACGAAGGTGCGGTCGCGGAGCAGCTCGCGGTAGTTGCGCACGGTGCCGCGCAGGCCGCTGCTGCGCCGGCGCTCGGGCGGCAGGGTCTCCTGCAGCAGGAACGCACCCATGACCACCAGCAGGGCACCGAAGATGGCCAGGACGCCGAAGACCCCACGCCAGGAGGTGAACCGGAGCACCTCGCCGCCGAGCGTGGGGGCGAGCACCGGCGCCGCGCCGATGACGAGGAAGAGCCGGGAGAGCATGGTCGCGGCGGCCCGCCCGGAGTACAGGTCGCGGACCACGGCGATGGCGATGACCGCACCGGCCGCCGCGCCGGCGCCCTGCAGGACCCGCAGCAGACCGAGGACCAGCACGTTCGGGGCGACGAGCACCAGCAGCGAGGCGAGCACGTGGACCGCCGTGCCGGCGAGCAGCGGGCGGCGGCGGCCGAGGGCGTCGGACAGCGGGCCGAGCACCAGCTGGCCCAGGGCCAGGCCGAGCAGGGTGCCGGTGAGGGTGAGCTGGACGGCCGCGGAACTGGTGCGGAGGTCCTCGGTGATCGTCGGCAGCGCCGGCAGGTACAGGTCGATGGTCATCGGCCCGAGGGCGACGAACGCGCCGAGCACCAGCACCATCTTCAGCCCGCCGGCGGGGGCCTCCGTCATCGTGGGGGTCGCGCGGCCGGGCGGGGCGGCGGGCGCCGGGGTCGGCGCGGCGCGGCGGTTCTCGGTGGTGGTCAACAGGTCTCCTCGGGAGTTGGGTGCGCTTCCGATCGAGACCGACGCTGGCCACGAACTCGCGTCCTGCTCAAGGCGGCGATGCGCGGCGCCATTCCCGGCGCGGCGGGATCTTCCGCGCGTGGTCGCCCGGAACGGTGTGCGCGGACTGACGGTGACAGCGCATACGACTGCTCCTCCGCGCACTGTGTCGGTGAGGTCGGCGAGGTCGGTGGGGTCGGCCGCTCAGATCTTCCCCGGGCCGGCCGGCAGCAACGCCCGGACGTCGCGCGCCCGCAGCGCGCCGGACCACAGCCCGGCGCCGTAGCCGAGGTCCTCCAGCCGCCGGCCCGCGGTGAACGCGAGGAGCCCGATCGCCCTTCGCTGCGGCCACCACCCCAGCAGCGCGTCCAGCACCGCCACCGCCGCGGTCAGCCGGCGGGCCCGCCGGGACACCAGGCACGCCCCGACGGTGAGCGGCCAGTGGTGCCGGGTTCCCGCACGGGCCAGCGTCCGCCCGGAGGCCGCCGTCCCCCGCAGCACCAGCCCCGCCGACAACCCCGCCGGCGGTGGCTGACCGGGCCGGCCCAGCCGCCGGGCCAGCCGCGCCGTCGCGACGCCGAGCACGCCGACGGCCGCGGCCAGCCCCGCAGGGCGCCCGGTCAGCGCCAGCGCCCACGCCGCCGCCGACCACGGTGAGATCACGATCGGCGCGACCGCCGACCCGTGCCGCGCGGCCAGCAGCGCCGCGCCGGTGCCGTAGAACGCCCGGCGGCCCAGCCACTCCCCCGGCTCGCCGCGGTGCTCGTGCGCCACCTCCGCGGCCGGCTCGTACCGCACCCGCCAGCCGGCCCCGACCAGCCGCCAGACCAGGTCGACGTCCTCGGCCACCTGCATCGACTCGTCGAACCCGGCGCCCAGCGCGCTGCAGCGGCCCACCAGCGCCGCGCTGGGCACGTACGACACCGCGCTGCGCGGGGTCACCGCCGCCGGGTGCGGCCCCATGTCCAGCGCGCTGGCCACCTCCTCGTAGCGGCTGACCCACCCGGGCCGGTCGACCGGGACACCCGCGATCCGCGGCGCCACCAGCGCCAGCCGGGGGTCGGCCAGGTGCCCGGCCAGCCTCGGCAGCCAGCCCGTCGAGGGCACGCAGTCGGAGTCCAGGAAGGCCACCGCCGGCGTGCGCACCGCCCGCAGCCCGGCGTTCCGGGCCGCCGCCGGCCCCCGGGCCTCCTCGTGACGGACGAGTCCGGCGCCGAACTCGGCGACCACCGCGGCGACCGCCGTCGGGTCGGCCGAGCCGTCGTCGACGACCACCACCGGGCAGCCCGCCGTCCCCGGGTCGGCCCGCAGCGCGCCGAGCAGCCGGGCCAGCCCGGCCGTGCGGTCCTTCACCGGGACGACGACGGTCACCGCGACCGCCCCGGCCTGCGGGCCGTCCGGGTGGGCGAGGCCGGCGTCCAGCAGCCGGCCGGCCAGCGTGGCCGTCCGCGCGTCGGTGACGACGAGCCGGTCGCCGGCCAGCAGCGGGCGGGCCGCGGGAGCGAGCCGGAGCATCCGCAGCGGAGAGCCACCGAGCAGGGCGGCGCCGCCGTCCCGGCGCTGCGCGCGCGGGTCGAGCCGGACGGTGAACCCGTCGGGCAGCCGGTGCGACGGGGGAACGGGCACGGCAGGAGCTCTCACCGGGTCGGCTGGGGCCGGGGACGGACGGCGGCTCAGCGGGCGCGAACCCCGTAGCGCTGCCGGAACTTCTCCACCCGGCCCGCGGTGTCGACGACCCGCTGGTCGCCGGTCCAGAAGGGGTGCGAGGCGGCGCTCGTCTCCACCACCACCAGGGGCACGGACTCGCCGTCGACCTCGACGGTCTGGTTCGTGGGAACCGTGGACCGCGTGCGGTACGTGGCGCCGGTGGCGCTGTCCCGGAAGACGACGGTGCGGTACTCGGGGTGGATGCCGTTCCTCATGGTGCTCCTCTCGGCGGCGCGGGACGTCCACCCCCAGCGGGGCGGGCTGATCGCGCCATCAGCAGGAACCGCGCCGGCCCGCCGGCTGTTCCCGCAGGTCGGACGCACAGGAGGCGGTGACCCGTTCGTGACCGTCGTTTGGTTAGGTGAGCCTCACCTGTCCCGAACGAGGAGCACGCATGCCGTCCCGCCCCACCGTCCGCGGCGCCAGCCTGGTCGCCGTCACCATCGTGCTCGCGAGCTGCACGTCGGGCTCCGACGCCGCCGACACCGAGGGGGCCGCCGGGGCGAGCACGTCCAGCGCCTTCCCGGTCACCATCGACCACACCTTCGGATCGACGACGATCGAGGAGGAGCCGACGAGCGTCGTCACCTGGGGCTTCGGTAGCACCGACGCGGCGCTGGCCCTCGGCGTCGTCCCGGTGGCCATCCCGTTCCAGTCCTACGGCGGCAACGCGGAGGGGCTCCTGCCGTGGATCGAGGAGGAGCTGGCCGAGCTGGGAGCCGAGACCCCCACCGTGCTCCCGGACGGCGAGGAGGTGCCCTTCGAGGCGATCGCCGCCGCCGCCCCCGACGTGATCCTGGCGAACTACTCGGGGATCACCGAGCAGGACTACGAGACGCTCGCGCAGATCGCGCCGACCGTCGCCTACCCCGGCGAGGCCTGGACCACCCCGTGGCGCGACCTGGTCCGCACCGTCGGGGAGGCCCTGGGCCGCTCGGACGCCGCCGCGCAACTGGTCGAGGAGACCGACGCGACCATCGAGGCCGCCGCGGCCGCACACCCGGAACTGCAGGGCAGGACGGTGGCCGCGGTGTGGGACAGTGCCGGCAGCTTCTACGTCTACGAGGCGGCCGACCCCCGGGTGGAGTTCCTCACCGACCTCGGCCTGGAGGTCGCACCCAGCGTCAGCGAGCTCTCGACCGACGAGTCGACCTTCTACTCCACCCTCAGCTACGAGCGGGTCGCCGAGTTGACCAGCGACATCCTGCTCAGCTACGCCTCCGACCAGGCCGAGGCCGACGCGTTCGTTGACCAGCCGTACGCCCGCACGATGACCCAGGTCACCAGCGGGCACCACGCGGCGATGGTCGGCGCCGCCGCCATCGCCGCCGTCTCGCCCCCCACGGTGCTCTCCCTGACCTGGGGCCTGGACGACTACCTGACGGCGCTGTCCGCAGCAGCCTGACGAGCCTGACCGAGATCCCACACCTCGCACACCTCCAGGAGCACCCATGTCCCACCGCTCGACCATCCGCGGCGCCGCCCTGCTGGCGGCCGCCATCCTGCTCACCAGCTGCGGCTCGGACACCGACGCCGCCGACACCACCGACACCACCGGCGGCGACACCACGTCCTCCGGCGCCTTCCCGGTGACCGTCAGCACCGCCTTCGGCGACGTGACCGTCGAGGAGGAACCCGAGCGGGTCGTCGCCCTGGGCTGGTCGGACGCCGAGACCGCGCTCTCGCTCGGCGTGCAGCCGGTCGGCGCCAGCGACTGGCTGGGCTTCGGCGGCGAGGGCGTCGGCCCCTGGGCCGAGGGCCTGTACGACGAGGCGCCGGAGATGATCGAGACGCTGGAGCCCAGCCTCGAGGCGATCGCCGCGCTGGAGCCCGACCTGATCCTGGACACCCGCTCCGACGGGACCCAGGAGCGGTACGACTCGCTCAGCGCCATCGCCCCGACCATCGGGGCGCCCGAGGGCGTCGGGCCGTACCAGACCACCTGGCAGCAGCAGCTCGAGCTGGTCGGGCAGGCGCTGGGCAGGACCGAGGAGGCCACCGCCCTACAGACCGAGGTCGAGCAGCAGTTCGCCGACGCCCGAGCCGCGCACCCGGAGTTCGACGGCACCGAGGTGGCCGTCGCGGCCTACACCTCCGAGGGCTTCGGCGCCTACGTGCGCGGTGACGGCCGGGTCGACTTCCTGGAGTCGCTGGGCTTCACCAACGCGCCGGCGATCCAGGAGTTGGCCGGGGAGAACTTCTTCGTGCCGATCAGCGAGGAGCAGCTGCCGCTGCTCGACGCCGGCCTGACCGTCGCCTTCCCGATCTTCGTGGACGCCGGCGAGATCACCGGCAACCCGCTGTGGCAGTCGATCCCGTCGGTGCAGGCCGGGCGCTCGGTCGTGATGGACGACGAGACGCTGACCAACGCCTTCTCCAGCGGCTCGGCGCTGGGCATCCAGTACGCCCTGGACAACGCCGTCCCGCTGTTCGCCGACGCACTCTGAGAGAGACGGGACCCATGCCGAACTGGACCCGCGGCGCCACCCTGGCCGTCGCCGCCACCCTGACCCTGACCGCCTGTGGCGGGTCCGACCCGGGCGGCGACGCCGCGGGCCCGACCGAGCCGGCCGCCGAGAGCCGCACCGTGCAGCACGCGCTGGGCGAGACGGTCATCGAGGGCACCCCCGAGCGCGTCGTCGTGCTGGACACCGGCGAGCTCGACGCCGCCCTGGCCCTCGGCGTCACGCCGGTGGGCTCGGTCCGCACCGACGTCAGCGACGAGCTGCCGGCCTACATCCAGGACGCCGGCGTCGACCCCGCCGACATCGAGAACGTCGGCACCATCGCCGAGCCGAACCTGGAGGCGATCGCCGCGCTGGACCCGGACCTGATCCTGACCAACCGGGTCCGGCACGAGGACATCGCCGACCAGCTCTCCGCCATCGCGCCGACCGTCTTCGCCGAGGCCATCGGCGAGACGTGGAAGGAGAACCTGCTGCTGGACGCCGAGGCGCTGAACCTCAGCGACAAGGCCGAGCAGCTGCTGGCCGAGCACGAGGAGCGGGCCGCGGAGGTGGGCGCGCTGTTCGGCGACCCGGCCGACCTCGAAGTGAGCATCGTCCGGTTCCTCGACGGCAGCGGGGTGCGCCTCTACGGCGAAGGTTCGTTCATCGGCGCCGTGCTGGCCGACGTCGGGTTCAGCCGCCCGCCGCTGCAGCAGACCGCCGAGACGTTCGTCGAGCTGAGCCTGGAGGAGATCACCCGGGCCGACGCCGACCTGGTCTTCTACAGCTCCTACGGCGAGGAGGGCGGCTCGGTGGTCCAGCAGGTCACCGGAGGCCGGCTCTGGCAGGGCATGCCCTCGGTTCAGGAGGGCCGCGCGCACGAGGTCGGCGACGACCGCTGGTTCCTGGCGATCGGCCCGCTGGGCGCTGGACTGGTGCTCGACGACCTGGCGGAGATCGCCGCCGCAGGGAGCTGACCGGTGCCGGCCGGCTGCGGGGCGGGGCCGGCGGGCTCAGCCCAGCAGCCGCCCGGCGCCGTCCACCCGCCACCCGGCGACGGCGGTGACCAGCCGGCCGACCATCCCCGCCAGCAGCACCTCCCCCTCCGCGGCCGAGGCGCCGGCCGGGTTGCCGAGCACCCCGTTGGGGCTCACCCCGCGTACCCCCTCGGCACGCAGCCGGGGCAGCAGCTCCGCGATCGGCGCGGTCGCGCCCGCCTCGGCCAGCTCCGCGCGCACCGCCGTCGGTTCCACGTGCAACATCAGCGACGTCTCGGTCCGGCCGGCGTGCGCGTCACCCCCGGGCACGCCACACGGGAACCAGGCCACGTCGCGGCCCTCGGTGCGCAGCAGCGGAACCGCGGCCCGCAGCGCGTCGATGTTGCCGCCGTGGCCGTTCACCACCAGCAGCCGGCCGGCCCACCGGCCCGCCGAGCGGCCGTACTCGACCAGCAGCGTGGTCAGCGCCGCGGTGCCGATCGACACCGTCCCGGGGAACCCCTCGTGCTCGCCGCTGGCGCCGTAGGCCAGGGCGGGTGCCAGCAGCGCGCCGTCCAGCGCCGGGACGGCGCCCGTCGCGACCGCCGTGGCGACCACGCCGTCCGTCGCGAACGGCAGGTGCGGGCCGTGCTGCTCCACCGCGCCCAGCGGGACGACGAGCAGCGGCCGGCCGGCCAGCTCCGGCCAGGTGGCGTCGGCCAGCCGGGTCACAGCGCGGCCGCCACGCGCTCGCCCTCGACCGTGGCCGCGTCGACGGCGGCGTTGGTGAGGTGCGCGGCGAAGACGACGCGGTTGGCGAGCGCCACCGGCCCCAGCCGCAGCGGGGTCGACAGCAGCTGCCCGCTCATGCCCCTCCTCCGCCGCACCGCCCCGGTGGGCGTGTGCCCGTCCGCCGGCCTGGGCAGGAGGATGGCATGACCACCGATGACACCCGCAAGGTCGCCGAGCTGCTGAAGGACGAGCGGGTCGGCATGTTCACCACCACGTCGCCCGACGGCACCCTGGTCAGCCGGCCGATGTCGATGCAGGAGGTCGAGTTCGACGGCGACCTGTGGTTCTTCGCCTCCCGCACGTCCCGGAAGGTCGCGCACCTGACCACCGACCCCCAGGTCAACGTGGCCACCGCGGGCAGCAGCAGCTGGGTGTCGCTCACCGGTCACGCGCTGGTGGTCGACGACCTGGCCACGAAGAAGGAGCTGTGGAACAGCGTCGTGGAGGCCTGGTTCCCCGACGGCCCGGAAGACCCCGACGTCGTCCTGATCCGGGTGTCGGCCGCCTCCGCCGAGTACTGGGACTCCCCGGGCGGCCGGCTGGCCAGCCTGGTCAGCTTCGCCAAGGCGAAGGTGACCGGCCAGGCCTACGACGGCGGGGAGAGCGGGACGGTGCGGCTCAGCTGACCGGCACGGTCGCGGGCAGGTGCGCGGCGGCGCCGGCGGCCGGCGCCGGCCGGGCGAACAGGTAGCCCTGGGCCGATCCGCAGCGCAGGTCGGTGAGCATCGCCCGCTGGCCCTCGGTCTCCACGCCCTCGGCCACGACCGCGAGCCCGAGCGTGCGGGCGAGCTCGACGATCGAGGAGATGAGGGTGGCCGACGAGCTGCCCGCGGCCAGGTCGCTGACGAACGAGCGGTCGATCTTGAGGATGTCGGCGGGCAGCCGGCGCAGGTAGGACAGCCCGGAGAACCCGGTGCCGAAGTCGTCGATGGCGATGGCGACACCGAGCGCGCGGAGGGCCTCCAGCTGGGCCACGACCCGCTCGATGTCCTGGACGAGCACCCCCTCGGTGACCTCCAGGGTCAGCTGCCGGGCCGGGAAGCCGCTCTCGGCCAGCGCCGCGACGACGTCCGTGGTCACGTCGTCGTCCATGAGCTGGCGCGGGGACAGGTTCACCGCCATCCGCAGCGGGGTGCCGGTCGCCGCGGACCACTCGGCCGCCTGGCCCAGCGCCTGGCGCAGCACCCAGCGGCCGATCTCGGTGATGACGCCGCTCTCCTCGGCCAGCGGGATGAACTCGGTCGGCGGGATCGTGCCGCGCTCGGGGTGGTGCCAGCGCACCAGCGCCTCGAAGCCGGTGGTGGCGCCGTCGGTGAGCCGCACGGTGGGCTGGTAGTAGACCTCCAGCTGGCCGGCCGCGGTGGCCCGCCCCAGATCCTGCTGCAGCTCCGCGCGCCGCCGGGCCGCCTCGGCCATGCCGTCGGCGTAAACGACGAGGCGGTTGCCGCCCTGCGCCTTGGCCAGGTACATCGCCAGGTCGGCGTCGCGCAGCAGCGCACCGGCGGTCTCGGCGTCGGGGTCGGTGGACGACGCGACACCCACGCTGCCGTGCACGGTGACCGGCCCGCCGTCGAGCAGCACCGGCAGGGCGAGGGAGACCAGCACCCGCTCGGCCACTGCGCGGGCGACGTCCGGGCCGGCGGTCACCACGACGGCGAACTCGTCGCCACCGGTGCGGGCGACCAGGTCGCCGGGGCGCACGCAGCGCCGCAGCCGGTCGGCGACGGTGAGCAGCAGCTGGTCGCCAACGGAGTGCCCGCGGCTGTCGTTGACGTCCTTGAAGTCGTCCAGGTCGATGAACAGCAGGCTGACCGGGCCGCGGCGCTGCAGCGCACGGGTGGTGGTCTCCTCCAGGAGGGTGCGGTTGGCCAGGCCGGTCAGCGGGTCGCTCAGCACCTGGTCCTCGTTCAGCCGCCAGGAGGCCAGGTGCGCGATGCTGGCGGCCAGCACGAAGCCGGCGTGCACGCCGGCCCACAGCCAGGGGGCGTGCTCGCCGGTGTGGCCGAAGACAGCGTGCGGGTAGAGGGTGCCGACGATCCCGTGGTGGCCGGTGACCACGACCAGGGCGATGCCGAAGGGCACCCAGTGCTGGTACAGCGAGACGACGCCGACCATCACGAAGAAGGAGAAGTGCGCCTCGGTGACCCCGCTCCACAGGTGGACGAGGGCCACGCAGGCGCCCTGCAGGCTCAGCGTGGTGGCCGCGGCGCGGGTGGTGCGGCCGAGCCCGGGCACGACCGCCAGGGTCAGCGGCCAGGCGACGGCGACGAACACCACGACGGCGGTCAGCTGACCGTGACCCCAGACCCAGGCGAGCCCGACCAGCCCGACCGCGCACGCCAGGGCGATGCGCACGATGGCCCGGTGCCGGCGCTGCCAGATCTCCTCGGGCAGCTCCCGCCCCCGGGGCAGCAGACGCACAGCCTCGTTCCGGAGCAGCTGGATCATGACCGGGACATCGACAGCCGCCGGCGGCCGCTGGAGCCCGGAGGCCGGGATCTCCCCCCTCCGGGTGGCCTCGGCTCGGCTCCCTTCAGGGTCCCGCCCCGAGCTTGCGAGGGGTGGGGGGAAGGGGGTCCTTCAGCAGTCGGTGAAGACGGCGGTGAGCGCGGCGGCGACGTCCCGGTGGTCGCGCACCAGCCGCGCCCGCCCGCGGCCGAGCCGGGCGAGGTCGCGGCCGAGCTCGACGTCCTGCTCGCCGGAGGTGTCCAGCAGGACGTCCAGCCGCGGCAGCCGCGCCGCGGTCAGCCGGGGGTCCGGCCCGGCGTTGTGCACGCAGTCGGACAGCAGCAGCACCCGGGCGTCCCACGGCGGGACGCCGTCCAGCTGGCGGGCCGCGGTCTCCAGCGCGAAGGACACGTTGGTCAGCCCCTGGGCCGGCACCCGCAGCAGCAGGTCGAGCACGGCGAGGGGCGCGACCTGCTCGCCCATCCGGACCAGCACCGCGGCGTCGGACCAGAAGGCCACCACGGCGAGGGAGTCGCGGGCCAGCTCACCGGCCAGCGCGCCCACCGTGGCCGCCGCCGTCCGCACCCGCTCGCCCTTCATCGACCCGGACACATCCACCACCAGCACAACCGAGCGCCGCTGCCGGACCCGTTCGCGCACCACCAGGTCGGTGCCCTCCGGGTACGGGACGCCGACGATCGCCTCCAGCGTCCGCTCCAGGTCCAGCTCGTCCGATCCCCCGCTCCAGGACATGCTGGCCAGCTCCCCCACCCCGCGGCGGGACCGCAGATCGCGGGGCGGGCGCGGCACCGACAGCCGGCGGGCGATCTGCCGGGCGCGGGCCCGGGTGAGCTGGTCGGCGGCGCCCTCGGCGTCCAGATCGGCCAGCGGAATCAGGTCCGCCGGCTCGTCCGTCGTCCCGGACGCCGTGCCGCCGGGCCGGGACGGACCGGTCCCGGACCGCCGCCGATCGCCGGAGGACAGCGCCAGCCCGCCGCCACCGCGGGCCGGCTGGAACAGCGAGGGCTGCTCGGTGAGCTGCTTGGGCTTGCGCCGCAGCGGCCGCATCCCCCGCGTCCGGTCCGCCCCCGGCCGGTCGCGCCGGGTCACCGGGGAGTCGGCGTCGACGGCTCTTCAACCGGGCTCGGCCGCAGCCGGGGAGAGCAGGAAGTGGTCCTCCCAGATCTCCCGCAGCACCGCCTCCGGCGTCGTCTCCAGCGTCTCGTCGAGGAAGATCCGCCCGGACAGCGCCAGCAGCACCGCGTCCAGGACGACGTCGGTGTACTCGCCCGGCAGCCCGCGGGGCGGGGCGACCGACGACTCGTCGGGCAGCGGGACCCCGCGGATCGCCGCCAGCTGGGCAGCGACCAGCGCGACGTCGATCGCCCCGCGCACGCTGCTGCCCTGCCGCAGCTCCTCCCGTTCCCGGGTGGCCCGGGTCAGCGCCACGGCGTCCGCGATCAGCCGCGCCGACCCGAGACCGGTGCGCCGGGCCACGATGCCCCGCTCCGCCTCGGCGTCCTGGTACCCGATCGCCAGCCGGCACAGCCGGTCATGCGCCGACGTCGACAGCCGGGTGGTGCCGATCGTGTCGTAGGGGTTCATCGAGGCGATGACCCGGAAGCTCGCCGCCGCCTCGACGATCCCGACCCGCGGCACCGCGATCCGGCGCTCGGCCATCGCGGTGAGCAGCGTGTTCAGGGTGTCCTCGGGTGCCCGGTTGAACTCCTCGACGTAGAGGAAGCCACCGGAGCGCATCGCCTCGACCAGCGGTCCGGGCACGAAGTTCTCCGGCGAGTAGTCCTCCCGGAGCACCCGGGCGGGATCGTGGTGCCCGACCAGCCGGGTGGGGGTGAGGTCGGCGTTGCCCTCGACGAAGACCAGCGGGATGCCCCACTCGGCGGTGATCGAGCGCAGCAGCGTCGACTTCGACGTCCCCGGCGGCCCCTCGAGCAGGACGTCGCGGCCGGCGGCGACCGTGGCCAGCAGCAGGTCGAGTTCGCGGGTTCGGCCGACGAGGTGACGGGCCACCCGGGTGCGGACGGCGCGCACGGCGTCACCGTCGTCCCCGGTGACCCGCAAGCCGGTGACGACGGGGTCGTCACCGGTGGGATGGGCGAGGTGCTCGGTCAGGGCATGCTCCTCATGCAGGGGGCGCAGCCGTGCTCCCGGTACCGAGAGCACGGAGCTCTCGGTACCGGAAGCACGCAACGGGCTACTTGACGGTGTACCCGGCGTCGACCGGAAGGGTCACGCCGGTGATGTAGCGCGCCTCGTCGGAGACGAGGAACAGGATCGCGTTGGAGATGTCGACCGGCTCCAACCAGGGAACGGGCAGCGCGTTGGTCGAGGCGAAGATCGGCTCCGCCTTCTCCCGGCTGGGGGCCGGGTCGTCGGGTGCGAACAGCCCCCAGGTCTTCTCGTTCTGAATCATCACGGTGTCCACCCCGGTGGGGTGCACGGTGTTGACCCGGATGGAGTGCTGCGCGAACTCGTTGGCCAGGGTCCGCATGATGCCCACCACGCCGTGCTTGGCGGCGGTGTAGTGGACCGTGTTCGGCGTTCCCTTCAGGCCGGCCGTGGAGCTGGTGAGCACGACGGCCCCGCCGCGGCCGCCGTCGATCAGGTGCGGCAGCGCGACCTTGCAGGTGTTCCAGACGCCGGTCAGATTGATGTCGATCATCTCCCGCCAGGCGTCGTCGGTGACCTCGAGCGCCGGCTGGATCTCGAAGACCCCCGCATTGGCCAGCACGATGTCCAGCCGCCCGAGCTGGGCGACGCCGTCGTCCACCGCGGCCTTCAGCGCCGCGGGGTCGCGGACGTCGGCCTTGGTGGCGACGATCCGCCGGTCCAGCGCCTCGACCTGCCGGACGGTCTCGGCCAGGTCCTCCTCGGTGGCCGGTGGGTACATCTCGATCGACGGCACCGGTCCGGCGATGTCGACGGCGATGATGTCGGCGCCCTCCTGTGCCAGCCGCAGCGCGTGGCTGCGGCCCTGGCTGCGGGCGGCACCGGTGATGAACGCGACCTTGCCCTCGACCCGGCCGGCCATCACTTGATCACCATCCCGGCGTCGACCGGCAGCTGGATGCCGGTGACATAGCGGCCGGAGTCGGACACCAGGTAGAGGATCGCCTCGCTGACGTCCGCCGGCTCCACCCACGGGATCGGCAACGCGTTGAGGCTGACGAAGGTCTCCTGCACCTCGTCGAGGCCCGGGCTGTCGAGGTCCGGCCGGAAGTTCGCGTACGTCGGCTGGTTCTGAATCATGTCGGTGTCCACCTGGGTCGGGTGCACCGAGTTGACCCGGATACGGTTCGGCGCGAGCTCCAGGGCCAGCACCTTCACCAACCCGACGATGCCGTGCTTGGCCGCGGTGTAGTGCGCCAGTTTCTGGATGCCCTTGAGGCCTGCGGTCGAGCTGGTGATCACGATCGCGCCGCCCTCCTCGTTGGCCTTGAGGTGCGGGATCGCCGGCCGGACCGCTTTGAACTGGCCCGACAGGTTGGTGGCGATCATGTCGTCCCACATCTCGTCGCTCATCTCCTCAGCCATCGAGAAGCTGAGGATCCCGGCGTTGGCCACGACGATGTCAAGCCGGCCGAGCTGGGCGACCCCGTCGTCCACGGCCTGCTTCACCGCCGCGCCATCGCGGACATCGGCCTGGGTCGCGACGATCCGCCGGTCCAGCGCCTCGATCTCCTGGACCGTCTGCGCCAGGTCGTCCGGTGTGGCCAGGTCGTAGGGCACGGTGCCCACCTGAGCGCACTGGTCGACCGCGATGATGTCCGCGCCCTCCCGCGCCAGGTGGACGGCGTGGCTGCGGCCCTGACCGCGTGCCGCGCCGGTGATGAACGCGACCTTTCCGTCGAGCTTTCCCATGAGAGGTCCTCTCAGTCGGGGTGCCGGCTCGCTCCGGGTCTGAGAGCTGCCGGCGGCCGTGCCCGCACAGCGGGGGCACACCCGCTGCGGGCGCACGGGAGCTACTGCGTGGTGGCACCGGCGTCCACCGGCAGCTGGATCCCGGTGACGTACCGGGCTGCGTCGCTGACCAGCCAGACGATCGCGTCGGTGATGTCCGCCGGCTCCACCCAGCGGACGGGGAGCGTGTTCAGCCCCTGGAACGGGTCGCCGACGTCGTCGCGGGTGGCCTCGCCCGGCTCCAGGTCCGGCCGGAACAGCGCGTACGTCGCCTCGTTGTGGATCATGCCGGTGTCGACCGACGTCGGGTGCACGGAGTTCACCCGGATGCCGTGCGGCGCCAGTTCCAGCGCCAGCACCTTGGTCAGCCCGACGACGCCGTGCTTGGCGGCGGTGTAGTGCGCCATGTGCTGGTTCGCCTTGAGGCCCTCGGTGGAGCTGGTGAGCACCATCGCGCCGCCGTCCGGGTTGGCCTTCAGGTGCGGGATCGCCGCCCGCGCGGTCCGGAAGACCCCGGAGAGGCAGGTGTCGATGACGTCGTCCCACATCTGTTCGGACAGCTCCTCGGCCGGGGAGTAGCTGGTCACGCCCGCGTTGGCCAGGACGATGTCCAGCCTGCCCAGCTGTGCGACCCCGTCGTCCAGCGCCCGCTGCACCGCCGCACCGTCGCGCACGTCGGTCTGGGTCGCCACCACCCGCCGGCCCAGCGCCTCGACCTGCCGCACCGTCTCGACCAGGTCGTCCGGCGTCGCCATGGGGTAGGGCACCGTGCCGATCTGGTCGCACAGGTCCACGGCGATGACGTCCGCGCCCTCCCGGGCCAGGCGCACGGCGTGGCTGCGGCCCTGACCGCGCGCCGCACCCGTCGTGAACACGACCTTTCCCTCGAGCGCGCCCGTGGCTCAGCCCTCGGGGTGGGCCGTCGGCGGGGACTGCCGCGTCGTCGGATCGGCCGCCATCGCCAGGGCTGCCGGAGCCGGTTCGCCGGGGCCCCGGGTGAATCCCGCCGGGGCGATGACGTCGTCCGGGGTCAGGTCGTGCACCGAGGCGCGGCCGAGGCCGAGCAGCGCCTCGTCGATCCCGCTGCGCATGACCGACAGCACGTTCTTCACGCCCTGCTCACCGTTCGCGGCCATCCCCCACAGGTAGGCGCGGCCGATCATGACGGCGCGGGCACCCAGGGCCACGGCCTTCACCGCGTCGCCGCCGCGGCGGATGCCGCCGTCGAACAGGATCTCCAGCTGGTCGCCCACGGCCTCGACGATCGGCGGCAGCGAGCGGATCGAGCCGGGGGTGCCGTCGAGGTTGTTGCCCCCGTGGTTGGAGACGGAGATGGCGGCGGCGCCGATGTCGACGGACCGGCGGGCGTCGTCCACCCGGCTGACGCCCTTGATCACGACGGGCAGGTCGACCTGGTCGACCAGCCAGGCCAGGTCCTCCCAGGTGGGCGGTGGGGTCTGCATCCACTTGCCGTAGGCCTCGAAGAAGCCCGGCGCCTCCTCGTCCCGGGCGCCGATGTTGGGCACACCCAGCTCGGGCAGCTGGCGGTGCTGCAGGTAGGTCGCCAGGTAGCGCGGCTTGCGGATCACCTCGGGGGCGAACTTCAGCATCGTCTTGAGGTCGAGCTTCTCCGGGATCGGCGGGCTGCCCCAGTCCCGGCGGGAGGCGAACGACCAGTCCAGGGTGAGGATGAACGCCTTCGCCCCGGCGGCCTTGCCCCGCTCGGCGCGGGCCAAGATGTCGTCCCGGGAGCCGACCCAGTAGGTCTGCAGGAAGGTCAACGGGTTGGCCTCGGCGACCTCCTCGATCGGCTTGCTGCCGAAGGCGGACAGCCCCATCGCGGTGCCCTCCGCTGCCGCGGCCCGGGCCACGGCGACCTCCCCCTCGGGGTGCACCGCCTGCACGCCGACCGGGGAGATCATCAGCGGCATCGAGATCTCGTGACCCAGCACGGTGGTCGACAGGTCGCGCTCACCGGGCAGGTCGGCGACCCGCGGGCGCCAGCCCAGCTCGTCGAAGGCCGCCACGTTGTCCGACAAGGTGAGCCCGCGCTCACTGGCGGCCAGCAGCGCCAGGTAGACCGACCGCGGGAGCCGCTTCTTCGCCCGCCACTGCGCCTCGTTGACGGTCTCGAACCAGTCCTTCGTACTGGCCATGGTGCGCCTCTTCTCCTCGTTGGCGTGAGCACCGGTCCCGGCTCGCCACCGCGACCCTGCCCACGAGCTGTGGTGCGGACACCCGCCCCCCGTCACGTGCCGGCGGAGCCGGTCGTCACTTGGCGGTGAACCCGGCGTCGACCGGCAGCGCCACCCCGGTCACGAAGCGGGCGTGGTCGCTGACCAGCCAGGCGATGGCGTTGCTGATGTCGACCGGCTCGACCGTCTCCACCGGCATGAGGTTCTCCAACGCGGCGGAGATGCCGGGGTTCGCCTCCATGTAGGCGTTCATCTCGTCGTTCTCGATCATCGGGGTGCTCACCCCGGTGGGGTGCACCGTGTTCACCCGGATGCGGTGCTGGGCCAGCCAGTTCGCGTAGGTCCGCATCAACCCGACCACGCCGTGCTTGGCGGCGGCGTAGCCGTCCATCCCGCCGCTGCCGTCGCCACCCCGGCCGGTGAGTCCCTGGGTGGAGCTGGTCAGCACGATCGCGCCGCCCTGCCCCTTGTCGATCATGCTGGGCACGGCGGCGTGCACGGTGTTGCGGACTCCGAAGAGATTGACCTCCACCACGTCGCGGAAGGCCTGCTCGTGATCGGGGTGGGGGTCGGAGTTCAGCTGCGGCGCGATGCCGGCGTTGGCCAGCACGATGTCGACCGCGCCGAGCTCGGCGATGCCGTCGTCGACCGCCGCCTGCAGGGCGGTCATGTCCCGGACGTCGGCCTGCCGCGTGACGATCCGCCGGTCGAGCGCCTCGACCTCCTCGGCGGTCTGCGCGAGGTCCTCCGGGGTGGCCATCGGGTAGGCCACCGAGCCGATCTGCGCACACAGGTCGACGGCGATGACGTCCGCGCCCTCCTGGGCGAGCCGGACGGCGTGGCTGCGTCCCTGCCCGCGGGCTGCGCCGGTGATGAAGGCGACCTTGCCCTCGAGGTTGCTGGTGAGTGCCATGTCCTTCTCCTCTGACGACGTCGTCTCGGGATCCGGTCTCTCGCTCCTGTTCAGCGGGGATCGAACCTGCCCCGGTCGCGCCCGCGACCGGAAGGCCTTCTCTCAGGCGCTCACCGACCGATGGCCTGCGACCAGACCTCGGCGGCGGTCCCGGACCACTCACCCGTGCTCGCCACGGGACTCCGTCCGGTCGGCGTCATCGAGCGGTGGGCTCAGCTCACGCCCTGTTCGATCACCTGCCCGGGTCCGCCGACCCCGACACCGGGGCCGGCGGACCGTCACACGGTCGCAAAGTTCAGCGGACGTCCAGGCCGGCCAGCGGCGACTCGTCGCAGATCTTCGCCGGCGGCAGGCTGGGCATGCCCAGCAGCGTCGGCTGGCCACGGACCGGACCCGTGTGGGAGTGGTCGATGTGGCTCCTGGGCGTCTCCAGCTCCAGGTCGCGGGCGGCCAGCGCGTTCTCGCCGTAGCCCTGCACGCACTCGGGGTCGGGCCCGTCGAGTGGCAGCCCGGTGAAGAACTTGGCCGCCATGCACCCGCCCCGGCAGGAGTCGAAGTGCTGGCACTTGGTGCACGCGCCGCCGGTCTGCGGGTTGCGCAGGTCGGTGAACAGCTCGCTGGTCTGCCAGACCCGCTGGAAGCCACCCTCGCTGCGCACGTTGCCGGCCAGGAAGTTCTCGTGGATGGCGAACGGGCAGGCGTAGACGTCACCGACCGGGTCGATCAGGCAGACGACCCGGCCCGCGCCGCACAGGTTCAGCCCCGGCAGGGCCTCGCCGAACGCGGACAGGTGGAAGAACGAGTCGCCGGTGAGCACGTTGTCGCCGTTGGCCAGCAGCCAGGAGTAGAGCTCCTTCTGCTGGGCCATCGTGGGGTGCAGCTGGTCCCAGACGTCCGCCCCGCGGCCGGAGGGCCGCAACCGGGTGATCCGCAGCTGCGCACCGTAGGAGTCGGTGAGCGCCTTGAACTCGTCGAGCTGCCCGGCGTTCTCCCGGGTGACGACGACGGAGACCTTGAAGTCCTTCATCCCGGCCTCGGCCAGGTTCTCCAGCGCCCGGGTGGCGGTGGCGAAGGAGCCGGTGCCGCGGACGGCGTCGTTGACCTCGGCCGTGGCGCCGTCCAGGGAGATCTGCACGTCGACGTAGTCGGTGCGGGCCAGCTGCTCGGCCCGGCGCTTGTCGAGCTTCACGCCGTTGGTGGAAAACTTGACCCCGACGTCGTGGCCGATGGCGTAGTCGAGCAGGTGCCAGAAGTCGGGGCGGACGGTGGGCTCGCCGCCGCCGACGTTGACGTAGAAGACCTGCATCCGCTGCAGCTCGTCGATGACCGCCTCGGCCTCGGCGGTGGACAGCTCGCGGGGGTCGCGACGGCCGGAGGAGGACAGGCAGTGCACGCATGCGAGGTTGCAGGCGTAGGTGAGCTCCCAGGTCAGGCAGATGGGGGCGTCCAGGCCGTATTCGAACTGGTCGATGAGCCTGCCCCCAACGGGGCGCTGCGCGGGGCGGGAAGGCAGGACGGCGGTCACGGCTTCCTCCGTTCGATCATCTGGGAGCGGGCGAGGGTGGCCAGCGCGGTGACGTACGCGCGGTGCTGCGTCTCGGGCACCTCGCAGGCGACCAGGGCGCTGGGCACGTCGGGGTGGTCCTGGAGCGCCTGCACGACGGCGACCAGCGGCATCGACTTCAGGAAGGACAGCTTCCGGTTGCCGAAGTGGTAGACCAGCGCCCCGAACGGCTCGGGGCGCAGTGCCACCGACGGCGACTTCCGCCAGGGCACGGAGGGGTCGAAGGGGATCTCGTCCCGGGGGATCGTCACCTCCTCCGCGGCCGGCTCAGTGCCGGCCGCGGAGTCGGTGACCAGCGCGGTGTCGATCAGTACACCCCGCACATGCCGTCGATGGAGACCTCCTCCACGAGGGACTCCTCGACGAGGGCCTCCTCCGCGGGTGCGGTGGTCTCGACCTGGATGTCGTCCTGCGTCGTCTCGGGCATGGAACCTCCGGGTGAGCTGGATCACGGCCACTACCGGGAGGACGTTAGTGACACCGGGTGCCACGGGCAAGCGCGAGAAGGTCCAGTTCGTGTCGGCGGTCGGCCGAGGCCGGGGAGGGGGGATGATCAGGTTGTGACCGTCCTCGCCGACCCCCGGGGGGACACCCGCGGGGACACCCGCCTGCGGATCGAGCAGGCGGCGCTGGATCTCTTCACCCGCCAGGGGTTCGACGACGTGACCACCGACCAGGTGGCCGACGCCGCGGGCATCAGCCGGCGCACGTACTTCCGCCACTTCGCCACCAAGGCCGATGCCGTGTGGGGCGACTTCGCCGCCCACGTCGACCGGCTGGGGCAGCTGCTGGCCGCGACCGCCGGCGAGCAGCCGGTGCTCAACTCGATCTGCGCGGCCTACGTCCAGGTCAACGACTACGCCGACGCCGACCTGCCGATGCTGCGCCAGCGGCTGCGGCTCATCCTCGGCGAGCCGGCCCTGCAGGCGCACTCCCAGGTGCGCTACAACGGCGTGGACCAGGTGGTGGCCGAGCACGTCGCGCGGCGTACCGGTGCCGCGCCGGGCTCACTGGTCCCGCGGCTGGTGGCCACCAGTACCCGGGCGGCCGCGACGACGGCGTTCGAGGTGTGGCTGGCCGACGGGCGGCTGCCGCTGGCCCAGTCGCTGCACGACGCGTTCGAGGAACTGGCCGGCGGCTTCCCGACGCTCCGGGTCGCCGGCCGGGTGGGCTGACCGCCCGCGTCCGGGCCCCGGCCCGACCACGCGAGGCGACCCGCGTGGTCGGGGCCGGCGACCGCGGCGGTCAGTTCTTCTTCTGCGCCATCCCGAGGGCCACCTCGGACGGGCGCTGCTGCTCACCGGCGTAGGAGCTGACGACGATCAGCGCGCCGGTCAGCGCGGGCACGACCCACTGCAGGTCGTCGAGCTGCTGCTGCGCCAGGGCGATGTCGGCGCGGGCCCGCTTCGAGGGCTTGGTGCCCTTCCTGGACGGGGTGGCGCCGCCCTGGGAGACCCGCTGCCCCAGCACCCGGCTGTAGGCGGTGACCCCGAGCGCGGCGACGGTGAGCAGGGACTTGAGCGTCGACATGCCGGCGACGCCCTGCTGCTCGGCCACCCGGCGCTTGTTGGCGCCCAGCTGACCGATGCTGCCGACGAGGTGGGCTCCGATCGCGGCGGCGTTGACGGGGGTCCACCGGTCCCAGCCGGCGTTGGCGACCGCGCCGGTGGCCGACGCCGTGCCGGCCTCGCCCGAGGCCGGGTTGAGCGCCACGGCGTTGGCGAGCGTGCCGCCGAACCAGGCCGCGAGGCCGACGTCGTGCAGGGAACGGGACAGGGTGTTGCGGGCCATGAGTGCGCTCCTCGAGGAGGTGGAAGGGAGGGGGACGGGTGCCTCAGCGGCCGAGCAGCCCGCCCAACCCGCCGGTACCCAGCCGTCCCGGATCAACTCCTCGCCGACCGAGCGTCGTGGGCCGACCCCGGGAAAGCGCCGTCTCAGCCGGCGGTGAACTCCGCCAGCCCGGCCAGCAGCCGGTCGACGTCGGCGTCGTCGGTGTAGGGCGCCAGCCCGACCCGCAGACCGCCGGTGTCGCCCAGCCCCAGCCGGCGCGAGGCCTCCAGCGCGTAGAACGACCCGGCCGGCGCGTTGACGCCCCGCCCGGCGAGGAAGCGGTACGCGTCGGCGGCGTCCCGGCCGGCGAACGTGAGCAGCAGGGTGGGTGTCCGTCGCTTCGCCCGCGACCAGAGGGTGACGCCGGGCAGGTCGCGGACGCCGTCCTCGATCCGCACCCGCAGCCGGTCCTCGTGCTCCTCCAGCGCGGCCATCGCCGTCGTCAGCCGGGTCCGGCGGTCCGCGCCGCCGCCCAGCGAGGCGAGGAAGTCGATCGCCGCCGTCGTTCCGGCCAGCAGCTCGTAGGGCAGCGTGCCCAGCTCGAACCGCTCGGGGACGGCGTCGGTCGAGGGCAGCAGCTTGTCGGGGTGCAGGCCCGCCAGCAACGCGGGCGCGGCGACCAGGCACCCGCAGTGCGGGCCGAGGAACTTGTACGGCGAGCAGGCGTAGAAGTCCGCGCCGGACGCGGCGACGTCCACCGAGGCGTGCGCGGTGAGGTGCACGCCGTCCACCCAGGTCAGCGCGCCGGCATCGTGGGCGAGCGCGGTGATCGCCGGCAGGTCGGGGCGGGTGCCGATCAGGTTGGAGGCCCCGGTGACGGCGACCAGCCGGGTCCGGTCGCCGAGCAGCGCGCCGACTGCCTCCGGCGGCAGCTCGCCGGTGGCCGGGTCGAAGTCGGCCCACCGCACGGTCGCCCCGCGGGCGGTGGCGGCCTGCACCCAGGGCCGGACGTTGGCGTCGTGGTCGAGCCGGGTCACCACCACCTCGTCGCCGGGCCCCCAGCCGGCCGACAGCACCCGGGACAGCTCGTAGGTCAGCGAGGTCGCGCTGCGACCGAACACCACCCCGCCCGGGTCGCCGGCGACCAGGTCGGCGACCGCGGCCCGGGCGGCCAGCACGATGGCGTCGGCGGTGCGCTCGGCCCGGGTCACCGAGCCCCGGTTGGCCAGCGGCGCGGTGAGCGTCGCGGCGACGGCGGCGGCGACCACGTCGGGCACCTGCGAGCCGCCCGGCCCGTCGAAGTGGGCGGCGCCGGCCTGCAGGGCCGGGAAGTGCGCGCGGACGGCGGCGACGTCGAAGCTCATGAGGGGATCCTGCGGTACGGGCTCACCGCGGCGACGATCCGGTCGGGCCGCACCAGCACCGCCCGGCCGCGCAGCCACCGGACCAGCTCCGGGGAGTCCACTTCCCCCGGTCCGGTTCCGACGCGGAGCACCTTCCCCGGCCAGTCCGGCGGTACCCGCCCGCCCGCGGTGAGCACCGCCCACCCGGGCCCGAGGACGTCATCCAGCCGGCCGCCTCCCCCGATCGGTGGCTGCGGCACCAGCGCCCCGACCGGCGAGCCGGGCACCAGCCGCGGACGGCGGACCAGCCGGCCGGGCCGCAGCGGCGGCGTGCGGCTGGCCAGGGCGAAGTCGGAGATGCCGGGCAGCCGGCGCACCCCGCCGAGCACCAGGCGCCGGACGGCGGCGCCCCCGCGCCCGCCGCCGGTCATCAGCCGGCCGACCAGCACCGCCACCCGCACCAGCGCGGCGGCGTGCGGCGCCCGCTCTGCCTGGTGGGTGTCCAGCAGGGCGTCGTCCGCGCCGGCGAGCACCGCCGCCAGCTTCCAGGCGAGCTGGTGGGCGTCCCGCAGGCCCAGACCGAGGCCCTGGCCGATGAACGGCGGGGTGAGGTGGGCGGCGTCACCGCAGAGCAGGACCCGGCGGTCCCGCCACCGGTCGGCGACCTGGGCGGCGTAGCGGTACTCGGCCGTGCGGACCACCTCGGCACCGGCCGCACCGAACGGGGCCAGCAGCGCGGCCAGGTCCAGTCCGGCCGCGGACTCGCCGTCGTGCAGCCGGAACTCCGCCCGGTACCGGTTCCCGGCGACCGGCATGAAGGTGGCCGGGCGGTCGGGGTCGCAGACCTGGGAGACGCCGGGCCACACGTCCAGCGGGCCGGCGGCGACCAGGTCGACCACCAGCCAGCGCTGGGCGGGGCCGGCGTCGCGCATCCCCGCACCGATCAGCCGCCGGACCGTGCTGTTGGCGCCGTCGCAGCCGAGCACCGCGTCGGCGCGGAGCTGCTCCTCGGCCCCGGTGGCCCGGTCGTGGACGGTGACCCGGACCGGTCCGTCCCGCTGCTCGACGTGCACCACCTCCACCCCGCCGCGGAGGGTGGCCGTGGGTTCGTCGGCCAGCGCCCGCCGGAGCAGCACCTCGAGGTCGGGCTGGGTGAACATCGAGGCCTGCGGCCAGCCGTGCACGCCCGCGCCCCGGTGGAACTCGACCAGCACCCGGCCGTCGCGGTCCAGCAGCCGCAAGCCGGCCGCCGGTCGGCTGATCCCGGCGAAGGCGTCGGCGACCCCGGCGTCCTGCAGCACCCGCAGCGACTCGTCGTCCAGGTGCACGGCGCGCGGCTGCGGATAGGCGTCGACGTGCCGGTCGAGGACGAGGACGTCGACCCCCCGGCGGGCCAGCAGCAGCGCCGCGGTGACGCCCACCGGCCCCGCGCCCACCACGATCACCGTCACGGCGCGAGTGTGCCGGTCCGGCCGGGTAGACCTGGCCCCGGCCGGACCCGCGCCTCAGGAGGTGGGAGTGTCCGGGTCCCGGCTCGGGTCCACCACCATGTCGGTGTGCTGCCGGCCCTCACCGGTCGGCGGTGCGGTGCCGTCGCTCCGGCCGGCCCCGGCCGGGGCGTCGACCAGCTCGTCGTTGGGCCGGCCGCCGGAGCGCCGCATCGCCAGGATCAGCGCCACGATCCCGACCAGCAGGACCGCCAGCCACAGCGTGCTGAAGTTCAGGCCGAACCCGTAGATCACTACCAGCGAGAGCCCGCCGGCCAGCAGGCAGTAGTAGATCGTCGGCAGGATCGTCTTGCGGATCAGGTCGCCCTCGCGTCCGATCAGGCCGACCGTGGCCGACGCCGCCACGACGTTGTGCACGGTGATCATGTTGCCGGCCGCGCCGCCGACCGCCTGGGTCGCGACGACGGTCTCGGGCACGACGCCGATCTCCACGGCGGTGGAGAACTGGAACAGCGAGAACATCAGGTTGCTCACGGTGTTGCTGCCCGCGACGAAGGCACCGAGCGCCCCGATCCACGGCGCGAACGCCGGCCACGCGCCGCCGGCGATGGACGCGGCGCCCTCGGCGAGGACCAGTGGCATGGACTCCAGGCCGGACTCGTTGAAGTCACCGCCGGAGTTGATGAACACCCGCACCAGCGGCAGGGCGAACAGCAGGGCGACGGCGGCGCCGGCCAGCTGGGCGCCCGCCACCCGCCAGGAGGCGGCGATGTCGGCGGGGCGCATCCGGTGCAGGGCGTAGGTGGCCAGGCAGGCCAGGATGAACACGAACCCCGGCAGGTACACCACCTGCAGGGCCTGGGCGATGCCGGTGCCGAAGATGTCGTCCACGTTCACGACCCGCCAGCCGGTGGTGAGGAACTCGGTGACCGGGTCGATCGTGCGGCTCAGCACCAGCAGGACGGCGACGACGAGGTACGGCGTCCAGGCGAGCCAGATGCTCATCTTCCGTGCGGCGATGTCCTCCGTCTCCGGCTCCAGGCTGCCCATCCAGTTCGCCGCCCAGCGCTTCCGCGGCGGGAAGTCCCAGACCTTCTTGGGCATCAGGAAGCCGCGGCTGGACGCGAACATCACGATGACCAGCCCGATGAGGCCACCGAGCAGGGACGGGAACTCCGGGCCGAGGACGGCCGCGACGGTCACGTACGGGACGGTCATCGCGAAGGCCGCGAACAGCGCGAACGGCCAGATCGCCAGGCCGTCGGCGAACCGCTTCCGCTCGCCGAAGAACCCGCACAGCATGCAGGCGAGGATGAGCGGGATCAGCGTGCCGATGGTGGCGTGCAGCAGGGCCACCTGCAGCCCGATCCGCTCGAGGAACCCGGGCAGCTCGACGCCGAGCACCGACATCCGCTCCTCGACGGCGGAGGAACCGCTCAGCCCGCCGCCGACCCCCACCAGGATCGGCGTGCCGACGGCGCCGAAGCTCACCGGCGTGCTCTGGATGATCAGCCCCACCATGACCGCGGCCATGGCCGGGAAGCCCAGGGCCAGCAGCAGCGGCGCGACCACCGCGGCGGGGGTGCCGAAGCCGGACGCCCCCTCGATGAAGCTGCCGAACAGCCAGCCGATGATGATCGCCTGCACCCGGCGGTCGGGGCTGATGCTGGTGAACCCGGCGCGGATGGTGGCCATCGCGCCGCTCTTGGTCAGGGTCTCGAGCAGCAGCAGCGCGCCGAAGACGATGTAGAGCAGCGTCAGGGCCAGCAGCAGGCCCTGGATCGCCGATGCGGCGACGGCGGTGGGGTCCATCTCCCAGACGAACAGGGCGACGAGCACCACGACCACGAAACCGACCGGCATGGCCCACTTCGCCGGCCACCGCAGGCCCACGAGGAGCACTCCGACCACCACGATCGGGAGCAGTGCCAGCAGGCTCAGCACAGCGAGGTTGTCCACGGTTGCGCCTCTCGTCGTCGGTGCACTGACGGTTCGGTGACGTGCACTGTGTCGCAGGTCACCGGGCCGCGCCACCCCGGGGTCACGCGCACCCGGCGACCGTTGCCCGAACGTTGCACGACCTTCCGGCGAGTGTGATCCGTGCCATAGCGTGCCGCTCCAGGTGCGCGGCTGCGCACACCACCGAGGCCCTCGGCGACGAGGGCGACGAGGAGGCCCCCGTGCCCGTCAACACCCGCGGCGCGATCATGCGTTCGGCCCCCGGCACGTGGGAGGTCGTCGACCTGGTCGTCGACGATCCGCAGGCCGGCGAACTCCAGGTCAAGCTGGCCGCCTCCGGGCTGTGCCACTCCGACGACCACATCGCCACCGGCGACATGCAGGTCGGCAAGTATCCCTTCCTCGGCGGCCACGAGGGTGCCGGCGTCGTCACCGCCGTCGGGCCGGGCGTGAAGGACTTCGAGGAGGGCGACCACGTCGTCTTCTCGTTCCTGCCCGGCTGCGGCCGGTGCCGCTACTGCGCCAACGGCCAGCAGTACATCTGCGACTCCGGCGCCAACCTGCTCGTCGGCTCGCGGTGGGACGACGCGACGAGCTTCCGCGTCAAGACCTCGGACGGCGAGGACGTCGGGCAGATGTGCGGGCTCGGCACCTTCGCCGAGATCACCACGGTGGACGTCCGCTCGACCGTGAAGATCGACAAGAGCATCCCGCTGGACGTCGCCTGCCTCGTCGGGTGCGGCGTGGGCACGGGCTGGGGCACCGCGGTCCAGGCCGGCGAGGTCCGGGCCGGCGACACGGTCATCGTGATGGGCGTCGGCGGCATCGGTATCAACGCCGTGCAGGGCGCGGCGAACGCGGGCGCGAGCCACGTCATCGCCGTCGACCCCGTGGCGTTCAAGCGCGAGAAGGCGATGGAACTCGGCGCGACCGAGACGTTCGCGGGCATCGAGGAGGCCGCCGACTTCGCGCGCAGCGTCACCAACGGGCAGGGCGCCGACAAGGCGCTGATCACCGTCGGGGTGCTCAAGGGCGAGCACGTGGCCCAGGCGTTGGACGCGATCGGCAAGGGTGGGCGGGTCGTCATCACCGGCCTCGGCGACCTCACCGACGTGGGCATCCCGATCAACCCCAGCATGCTGGCGTTGTTCACCAAGGAGATCCGCGGCGCCCTGTTCGGTGACCAGAACCCCAGCTTCGACATGCTGAAGATGCTGCGGCTCTACCAGGAGGGCACCCTCAAGCTCGACGAGCTGATCACCAAGCGGTACAAGCTGGACGACATCAACCAGGGCTACGAGGACCTGCACGAGGGCAAGAACATCCGCGGCGTCATCGTCTACTAGAAGGACCCCGTTGCCCCCCACGGCTCGCACGCTCGCCGTGGGTCCCTGCAACGGGGCCAGGTCCCGGGGGCTGTCCGCCCCCGGGGCCTTCCGCTGCCCGATGAGGACCCCATGACCGCCGCGCCCCCGCACGCCACCGCCGCCGGACGGCTCGACGCGGCGGGCATGGTCCGCACCGCCCGGGAGCGGGTGGTGGACCGGGTGCGCGAGGCCGAGGTGGTCGCCGCGGCGCTGTCGGCGGGCCGCAACATCGTCCTGGAGGGGCCGCCCGGCACCGGCAAGACCACGCTGCTGCGCGCCCTGGCCGACGGCACCGGCGTTCCGCTCGTGCTGGTGGAGGGGAACGCCGAGCTCACCCCCACCCGGCTGATCGGCCACCACGACGCCTCACGGGTGCTCACCGAGGACTACCGGCCGGAGAACTTCGTCCCCGGGCCCCTCACCCGGGCGATGACCGAGGGCGCCCTGCTCTACGTCGAGGAGTTCAACCGGGTGCCCGAGGAGACGATGAACGTCCTGCTCGGGGTGCTGTCGGAGCGGGAGATGCACGTGCCGCGGTTCGGCCGGGTCGCCGCCCGGCCCACGTTCCGGCTGGTGGCGGCCATGAACCCGTTCGACGCCGTCGGCACCGCCAGGATCACCCCCGCCCTCTACGACCGGTCCTGCCGGATCGCGATGGGCTACCAGGACGAGGACGCCGAGCGCGCCGTCGTCAGCACCGCCACCGGCGGGCCGGGCGGCCTGGTGGCCCGCGCGGTCCGGGCGGTGCGGATCACCCGCGACCACGCCGAGCTCCGGATCGGCGCCTCGGTGCGCGGCGCCATCGACACGGTGCTCATCGCCGGGGAGCTGGCCGCGGTGCGCGGGCTCGACGGGCTCGCCCAGCCGCTGGACGAGGCC
This sequence comes from Modestobacter lapidis, assembly GCF_054780755.1. Classification (NCBI taxonomy): domain Bacteria; kingdom Bacillati; phylum Actinomycetota; class Actinomycetes; order Geodermatophilales; family Geodermatophilaceae; genus Modestobacter; species Modestobacter lapidis. The sequence goes on from NZ_BAAGVS010000010.1 coordinate 59,788, forward strand.
GTCGGGGAGGATGCCGCCCTCGCCGCGCTCACCGGCAAGGTGACCCTCGGCGACGCCGTCACCCGCCCCGTCGAGCAGGTCGTGGTGGACATCTGGCGGCGGGCCGGTGAGGAGCTGGGAAAAGCCTGACCCCCGGGCCGGAGGAACCGCCCGGGGACGGCCCGGACACCGGGGAGCCCGGCGACCGGGGCGCACTGCCTGCGCCGCCGCAGGCCGGCGCGGGGCTCACCGGCCCGCCGGGCCGCCGGCCGGCGCCGCCCGCACCGATCGAGGACGAGACCGACGTCGAGGAGCTGCTCCGCGAGCAGCGGGCCCGGCGGGCCGGCCGGGACGAGCTGGCCCGCGCCCATCCGGACTTCGAGCAGGTCAGCCCCGCTCCCGGTGAGCTCGACGGGGAGGCGCTGGCCGAGCTGACCGCCCGCGACCCCGACGCGGCGGCGCGGCTGCTGACCGCGCTGGGGCGGGCCTTCGACCCGGGGCTGCGCGCGGCGGCCCGGGCGCTGGCCACCCGGCTGCCGGTGAGCGTTCCGCGCGCCGGCGTCCCCGACCGGCCGGGCACCCGGCGGGTGGTCACCCGCCGCGACCCCACCGGCACCGACGTCGACCTGGACGCCACGCTGGCCGCTCGCGGGGCGGAGCCGCACTGGCGCGCGGAGCACGTGCACACCCGGGGCTGGCGGGCCACCGGGCGGGCCTGCGTGCTGCTGGTGGACGCCTCCGGGTCGGTGGCGGGGGACGAGCTGGCGGTCGCGGTGCTCACCGCGGCGGCGCTCGGCCAGCGGATGCGGCCCGGCGACGAGCTGGCCGTGGTGGCGTTCTGGTCGTCCGCCGTCCTGCTGCAACCGCTGTCGGACAGGCCCCGGGCCGAGCTCGTGACCGACCGGCTGTTCGACCTGAAGGGTGGCGGGACGACGGACCTGGACCTGGCGCTGCGCACCGCGGCCGGCCAGCTCGCCCGCTCCCGGGCCGCGGCCCGGGACGTGCTGCTGCTGTCCGACGGCATGCCCACCGACAGCCCGGATCCGTTGCCGGCCGCCACGGCGCTGCGCCGGCTCGGCGCTCGGCTGCACGTGCTGGCGCTGGCCGACGAGCCCGAGTCGGTGGGCAACTGCGCGCTGCTCGCCGCGGCCGGGGGCGGGCGGTCCGCGGCGCTGCAGCGGCCCACGCAGGCGCCGGCCGCGCTGCGGACGCTGCTGGACTAGGAGGTGCGGGAGCGGGCGGCTGCCGGGCGGACGGCGTCCCCGGCCCGGGCGGCAGCCAGCGGAACGGCGGCCCGCAGCACCGCCGGGCCCACCCGGAGCCCGCCGTCCGACCGCGGCGCGCAGCGCACCCCCGCCCGGCCGCGCAGCCCGCGGTGCGCCCCCGGGGTGAGGGCGACGTCCAGCCAGGCGCACGGGTTGGCCGGCCGCCCACCGGCCAGCACCACCTCACCGGCGCCGCAGTCCAGGCTGAACAGCTGCCCGCGCAACGCCTCGACCTGCGCTCCCCGCAGCACCACGTTGCGTCGCGCGGCGAGCGGGTCCAGCGGGCCGCTGCCGAGCTCGGCGGCCAGGGCCTCCAGCGCCTCGACGGCCAGCACGGTCACCGACGCCTCCCGGTGGGCCGGCCGGCCGAAGTACCGGTCGCCGACGACGCCCAGCCCGGCGCGCACCTCGATGCCGGCCCGCGCCTCGACCGGCAGCGCCGCCACCGCCGGGTCGGGCCGGCCGCCGTAGCGGTGCGCCGGCGAGGCGAGCAGCCCGACCACCTCGACCTCGTAGGCGTACACCGGGGCTCTCACCCGCCCTCCTCCGGTCCCGCCGGCAGAGCCGTTCCGGCGGCCGGGCTGCCGCGGCTCAGCGTTCGGCGGTGCGGTGGATCGGGCCCTCGGCCCCGGTGAGCCGCTCGCCGCTGCCGCCCCAGCGACCGGCGATGATCTCCGCGGCGATCGACACGGCGGTCTCCTCCGGGGTGCGGGCGCCGAGGTCCAGCCCGATCGGTGAGGACAGCCGCTGGAGCTCGTCGGGCTGGAGCCCGGCCTCGCGCAGCCGGTCCAGCCGCTCGTCGTGGGTGCGCCGGGAGCCCATCGCCCCCACGTAGGCCACCGGCAGCCGCAGTGCGACCTCCAGCAGCGGGACGTCGAACTTCGGGTCGTGGGTGAGCACGCAGAGCACGGTGCGCTCGTCGACGCGGCCGGCGTCCGCCTCGGCCCGGAGGTACCGGTGCGGCCACTCCACGATCACCTCGTGGGCGTCGGGGAACCGGCGGGCGGTGGCGAACACCGGCCGCGCGTCGCACACGGTGACCCGGTAGCCGAGGAACGACCCGACCCGGGCCACGGCCGCGGCGAAGTCGATCGCGCCGAACACGACCATCCGGGCCGGCGGGGCGTAGGAGGAGACGAACAGCGTGAGGTCGTCGCCGCGGCGCTCGCCGTCGTGGCCGTAGGTGAGGGTCGCCGTCCGGCCGGCGGCCAGCATGCCGCGCGCGTCGGCGGCGACGGCGTCGTCCAGGCGCTGCAGGCCCAGGGTGCCCGACGCGCGGTCGGGCCACAGGACCAGCCGCTTGCCCAGCCGGTCCTCGGGGCCCTTCACGCAGGTGACGACGGCGACCGGCTCGTGCGCGGCCACCGATCCGGCGATCTCCCCGAGCTCGGGGAACGACTCGCGGGACACCGGTTCCACGTAGACGTCGAGGATCCCGCCGCAGGTGAGCCCCACGGCGAAGGCGTCGTCGTCGCTGACGCCGTACCGCTGCAGGGTCGGCTCGCCGGTCCGGGCGGCGTCCCGGGCCTCCTCGTAGACCGCGCCCTCGACGCAGCCGCCGGAGACGCTGCCCACCGCGGTCCCGTCCGGGCCGACCAGCATCGAGGCGCCCGGCGGGCGGGGCGCCGAGCGCCAGGTGCCCACCACCGTGCCGACGCCGACGGTCTCCCCTGCCTGCCACCAGCCGATCAGGTCGTCCAACACATCACGCATCTGCGTCCTCCTGTCGGTTGGCCTCGGTCGGAGGCTCGCCGCGAGCTTGCGAGTGGTGAGGGGATCGAGGTCCTTCAGGCATCCGTGATCACTTCCACCAGTTCCTCGAAGGCGGCCAGGCTGTGCCCGGCGACGAAGTGGTCGACCGCGGGCAGCGCGGCCTGCATGCCCCCGGTCAGCGGCTCGTAGCCCAGCCGGCCCTTGTGCGGGTTGACCCACACCACCGCGTGCGCCAGCCGCTGCAGCCGGGCCATCTGCTCGCCCAGCAGCTCGGTGCCGCCGCGCTCCCAGCCGTCGCTGCAGATCACCACGACGGCGCCGCGCGCGGTGCCGCGCTGCCCCCAGCGGTCCAGGAACGCCTTGAGCACCTCGCCGATCCGGGTGCCACCCGACCAGTCCGGGATCGCCGAGCCGCTGGCGGCCAGCGCCCGGTCCGGGTCGCGCAGCCGCAGCTCGCGGGTGACCCGGGTCAGCCGGGTGCCGATGGTGAACACCTCGGTGCTGGCCGGCCGGGCCCGGACGGCGGCGTGCGCGAACCGGAGCAGCGCGTCGGCGTAGGGGCTCATCGAGCCGGAGACGTCGACCAGCAGCACCACCCGGCGGGGCCGGGGCCGCGCCCGGTGGTACATCAGCCGGCCGACCTCGCCGCCGTCGCGCAGCGCCCGCCGCACGGTGCGGGCCGCGTGCACCGAGCCGTGCGGTCCGGGCCGGCGCCGGCGCGAGGGGCGCATCGGGACGGCGGGCACCAGCAGCGCGAACAGCCGGCGCAGCTGCTCGCGCTCGGCGACGGTCAGCTCGCCGACGTCCCGGTGCCGCAGCACCTCCTCGCCGCTGGCCCTGGTGGCGAGATCGGCGGGCTCCCCACCGTCCTCGCCGCCCTCGGTGGTCTGCACCGGGGCGCTCTGCACCACCCGCTCCCGCTCGGGCCCGCTGCTCGTCCGCATTCGCGGCGCCTCGCCACCGAAGAAGGCGGCGAAGGCGGCGTCGTAGCGGTCGAGGTCGTCCGGGCCGCCGCACAGGGTGAGCCGGCCGGCCCAGTAGACGGCGGAGGGATCGAGGACGTCGAGGTGCGCGATCGCGGCGACCATCGCCTCGACCCGGTCGGGGGAGGCGGTGACCCCGGCGTGCCGGAGCGTCCGGGCGAAGCCCAGCACGGTGTCGACGACGTCCCGGGCGACCCCGGTCGCCGTCCCGTTTGCCTCAGCCACCGAACAGCGCCCCCCGGGCCAGGGAGTGCACCCGGTCGGTGTCCTCCCGGTACTTCAGCACGGCGCCCAGGGTGCGCGCGGCGGTGTCCGGGTCCAGCTCGCGGGCGCCGAGGGCGTGCAGGGCCGACGCCCAGTCCATCGCCTCGGCCACGCCCGGGGGCTTGAGCAGGTCCAGGCCGCGCAGCTGCGCCGTCGCGCGGGCCACCTGGCGGGCCAGCTCCTCGGTGACCTGCGGCAGCCGGCGGCGCAGGATGGCCACCTCGCGGTCGAAGTCGGGGTGCTCCAGCCAGTGGTAGAGGCAGCGGCGCTTGAGCGCGTCGTGCACCTCGCGGGTGCGGTTGGAGGTGAGGACGACCAGCGGCGGGGTCTCGGCGCGCACCGTGCCGAGCTCGGGGATGGAGATGGTGAAGTCGCTGAGCACCTCGAGCAGGAAGGCCTCGAACTCGTCGTCGGCCCGGTCGACCTCGTCGACCAGCAGCACCGCCGGCGAGTCCTCCAGCGCCTGCAGCAGCGGCCGGGCCAGCAGGAACCGGCGGTCGTAGAGCGACGCCTCCAGCGCGGCGGTGTCGGAGCCCTCGTGCGCGGCCTCGGCGGCGCGCAGGTGCAGCAGCTGCCGGCCGAAGTCCCAGTCGTAGAGCGCCTGGCTGGCCTCCAGACCCTCGTAGCACTGCAGCCGGTACAGCGGCCGCCCGGTGACCTCGGCGAGCGCCCGGGCCAGCGCGGTCTTGCCGACGCCGGCCTCACCCTCCAGGAACAGCGGCCGGTGCATGACCAGGGCCAGGTAGGCCGCCGTCGCCAGGCCCTCGTCGGGCAGGTACCCGGTGGCCTCCAGCGCGGCGGCGAGCGCGCCGGGATCGCCGGGGAGGTCGGGGCGGGGCGCGGTCTCGGTCGGCGCGGTCGTGGTGGGCTCGCTCACACGTGGCAGCATCCCACCCGCTCGCGCCGCGTGTCGGCGGGCCGCCCGCGGGAACGGATCGTCGGCCCCCACCCGGGGACGGCGGCCCGGCGGCCCCGGGCCAGGATGACGGGCATGCCGACCGGAGACGCCGCCCCGACCGACGAGCTCGCCCTCGGCGACGACCTGCGGGCCTTCGTCGACGCCTCCCCCTCCCCGTCGCACGCCGGGGCCGAGCTGGCCCGGCGGCTGACCGCGGCGGGTTTCACCGAGCTGGCCGAGGTCGACCGCTGGGAGCTGGCCCCGGGCGCCGAGCACTTCGTGGTGCGCCGCGGCGGCAGCGTGGTGGCGTTCCGGGTGGGCAGCGCTGCGCCGGCCGAGGCCGGCCTGCGGCTGGTCGGGGCGCACACCGACTCCCCCACCTTCAAGGTCCGGCCGAACAACGACGTGCGGCAGGCCGGCTACCGGCTGGTGGGCGTGGAGCCCTACGGCGGCGGCCTGTGGCACACCTGGCTGGACCGCGAGCTGACCGTGGCCGGCCGGCTGGCGCTGCGCGGCGGTGGCACGGCGCTCGTCCGGCTGCCCGGGGCGCCGCTGCGGCTGCCGTCGCTGGCCATCCACCTGGACCGCAGCGTGCGCGAGGGGCTGACCCTGGATCCGCAGCGGCACCTCGTTCCGGTGTGGGACGGCGGGCTGGGCACCGCACCGGGCCTGGCCGAGGCACTGGCGGACGCGGCCGGGGTGCCGGCGGGCGACGTCCTCGGTCACGACCTGGTGCTGGCCGACACCCAGCCCGCCGCCCGGGCCGGCGCGGACGGCACCTGGGTCGCCGCGCCCCGGCTGGACGACCTGGCCTGCTGCCACGCCGGGCTCACCGCGCTACTGACCGCCCCGCCGACCACGCGCACCCAGCTGCTGGTCTGCAACGACCACGAGGAGGTGGGCAGCGGCTCGATGGAGGGGGCGCGCGGCAGCTTCCTGGCCGACGTGGTCGCCCGGCTGGTCGCCGCCACCGGCGACGGCGACGCCCAGGCCGTGCACCGCGCCGTGGCCCGGTCGGTGCTGGTGTCGGCGGACATGGCGCACGCTGTCCACCCGACCCGGTCCGACCGGCACGAGCCCGAGCACGCCCCGCGGCTGGGCGGCGGGCCGGTGCTGAAGGTGAACGCCAACCAGGCCTACGCGACCGACGCGGCCGGCGGCGGCTGGTTCGCCGAGCGGTGCGCCGAGGCCGGCGTGCCGGTGCAGCGCTTCGTGAGCCGCGCCGACCTGCCCTGCGGCAGCACCATCGGGCCGCTGACCGCGACCCGGCTGGGCATCCCGACCGTCGACGTCGGCGGGCCCATGCTGGCGATGCACTCGTGCCGGGAGCTCGCCTCGGCGCTCGACGTCCCGCTGATGGTCGGCGCGCTCACCGCCTGCTTCCTGGACTGAGCGGTCCGGGCGCACCGAGACCTACATCGGCGGCGTCAGCATGAGCATCCGGCTGATCGTCCGGGCCCACGCCGCCTGAACCGGAAGCGGCCGGTCGGCGACGAGGTCCCGGAGGCCGGGAAGGAAGCCGCGCAGCTCGCCCACGATGTCCTCGAAGGCCACGCGGAACACCAGGTCCTGGATCTGCCCGACTTCCAGGCCCGCGTCGATCAGGGGCTGGATGACCCACTGGGCTTGATCACGCCCGAGCAACTCCACGACCGGCATTCGCATCGAGTGACGATTCCGGATGCAGGGCCGCCGTACGCTCCGGGCAATGCCGGCAGCCGCCCAGCACGGAGTCCGCTGCCGGACAGAGTTCACCGACGGGTTCCACGTGGAACGTCACCGCGACGGCTCGATCCGTGTCCGCGGCCGGGTCGTCGATGGTCGGCCGGACGGCTACCGGGAGTGGTTCCGGCTCGACGGCACCGTGCTTCGGTCGGGCTCGTACGCCGCGTCACCGAGCCTTCGCGCCGCCGGAATCGCTCAGGTGACTGACTGTGCGGTCCTCACACGGGGCGCAGCGCCGGATCCCATGCGTCGGCCAACTCCCCGCCCGTGGTGACGGCCCCGAAGTGCCGGTTCACGGTCTGAACCGTGGCAGCGTGGCCTTCCTCGTGGTAGCTGGCACAGCAGTCCTTCACCAGGGTGACGTGGTAGTCGTGAAACAGCCCGTCCCGGAGGGTGGAGTCCACGCACACGTCGGTGGCCACGCCGGTGAGCAGCAGCGAGGTGATGCCCGCGGTTCGCAGCAGCGTGTCCAGGTCCGTGCCGGTGAACGCCGAGTACCGGTGCTTGACGACCACCGGCTCGCCGGGCGCCGGGGCGACCCGGTAGAACTCCGCCCCCCACGACCCGGGGCGGCAGGTGGACGTCCGCGCCGCTACCGGCTCGCCGTCGACCACCCGGCGGGAGAGCCAGACCGGGCTGTCGGTCGTCTCGTCGTGCATGGTCTGCACGAAGACGACCAAGACGCCTGCACCCCTCGCCGACTCCAGCAGGCGCTCCAGGCGCGGCACCATGTCCACCGCGAGGGACGTGTCCCTGCCTGCTGTCCCGCAGACGCCGGCCGGGTCGCAGAAGTCGTTCTGAACGTCCACGACGATCAACGCGGCGGTTCCGGGTGCGTTGCGGAAGGTGGTGCCGACCATGTGGTCCTCTCAGACGGCATCGTGGCGCCGAACCGGCGGGGTGCCCGGCGAGATCGAACGGCCCTCGACCCACCCTAGCCAGAGGCCTGACCATTGCGTCGATGAGGCTGTCCCGGGCCCACCGGGAACATGCGTTGGCTGTCCCCACTCAACGCCCCGGGAGGACCGATGCCCCACCTGCTGCACCTCGGCTCGCCCGCCGATCCGCGCACCTCAGCCCCCGGGCGGTGACCGCGGCGTTCGTCGAGACCTGGCGCGCCCGGGGCGCCGAATTCACCGTGACGTCGCGGAACCTGCAGGCCGACCCGCCGCCGCACCTCCCCGACGCCCTGCTGCACTGGGCCCCGGAGCTGCGCACGGCCGGTGAGGTCGCCGACCCGACCGCCGAGGCCCGCCAGCAGGGCTACCTCGACGAGCTGCTCGCCGCCGACGCGCTGCTCATCGGCGCCCCGATGTACAACTGGTCGCTCCCCTCGACGCTCAAGGCCTGGGTGGACCACGTCCACGTGCTCGGGACGACGGTGCCCTTCGGTCCGGGCACTCCCCCGCCGGCCGGCCGGCCGGGTGTCGTCACTGGCCGAGCGCCGTGCCCAGGCCACGCGGACGCTGCCGCGGCCCGGGTCCGCGCCGGCGAGCCGGCCGGCTCGCCGGGGGACTGATCCCGCTCGTCGGGCATCGTCCGCACACCAGCCAGACCGTGGACACCGCCGCGTCACCCGGGGCTCCGACCCTGGCGGCATGACCGTCGTCCCCCTCGTCCCCGTCCGGTCGGCCGGCGCCGCCCGGCACCGGCCGACCGTGGACGCCGCCACCCGGCGCCGGCGCCGGCTGCGGTTGGCCGCGGTCCTGGCCGGTGCGGCCCTGCGGTCGCTGCGTGCGCCGGTCTGCGGTACCCGCGGCCGCCGGCGGCTGGTGGTCTGCGGTGCCGCCCGCGCGCTGACCGCCCTCGGCGTGCGGGTCGACGTGCGCGCCGCGCCGGCCGCCTGGCCGCGGACCGGGCCGGGGTACCTGGTCGTCGTCGCCGACCGGGTGGGCTGGCTCGACGGGCTCGCCCTGCTGACCGCCGTCCCCGGCCTGCCGGTGGCCACGCCGGAGGTCGCCGGGTGGCCGGGGCTGGGGCGGCTGGTCCGGCGGTCGGGCGTCGCCGTCCTGGACCCCGCCGGCCGGTGCGTCCTCCCGGCGGCGGCCCACGACCCGGCAGCCGCGATCTGCCCGGTCGAGCTCCGCCACGCCCACGGCGCACCGGCGGCGGGCCGGCTGACGTGGCGGGGCCTCGCCGAGGTGGTCGCCGCCCGCGACGTGGTCGTGACGGTGCACCTGCTGGCCCCGCTCGACCGGGCACCGGCCGGGCAGCTCGCCCGCGACGTCCGGGGCTGAGGGCCACCCGCCCCGCGGCCGACCGGCGGCGCGCGCCGTCCGGGCGCAGGATCGAGGCTCCGCACTCGCCCGCCCACCCGGAGACGACGTGACCGACCCGCTGCGCGACCGTGCCCAGGACGACACCAGCTCCACGGTGGTGGACCTGAGCCGGTGGCGGCTCAACGCGCTGCCCGACACCGGCTCCGACGAGGACTGGGACGACGACCGCGAGCTCTTCGACCCCGACGGCCACCGGGTCGACACCTGGCGCGAGGGCTATCCGTACAGCGAGCGGATGGAGCGCCGCGAGTACGAGGTCGAGAAGCGCCGGCTGCAGATCGAGCTGCTCAAACTGCAGGGCTGGGTGAAGGAGTCCGGCCAGAAGCTGGTGCTGGTCTGCGAGGGGCGCGACGCGGCCGGCAAGGGCGGCACCATCAAGCGGTTCACCGAGCACCTCAACCCGCGGGGTGCCCGCGTGGTGGCGCTGGACAAGCCCTCGGAGCGCGAGCAGACCCAGTGGTACTTCCAGCGGTACGTGCAGCACCTCCCGGCCGCCGGGGAGATCGTGATGTTCGACCGGTCCTGGTACAACCGGGCCGGCGTCGAGCGGGTCATGTGCTACTGCACCGCCGACCAGTACCTCGAGTTCATGCAGCAGGCGCCCGAACTGGAGAAGATGTTCGTGAGCAGCGGCATCCACCTGGTGAAGTTCTGGTTCTCGGTCACCCGCGGTGAGCAGCGCAGCCGCTTCATCGTGCGGCAGATCGACCCGGTGCGGCAGTGGAAGCTCTCGCCCACCGACCTGGCCTCGCTCGACAAGTGGGATGCCTACACCGAGGCCAAGGAGGCGATGTTCCTGCACACCGACACCGAGCACGCCCCGTGGACGGTGATCAAGAGCAACGACAAGAAGCGCGCCCGGCTGGAGGCCATGCGGCACGTGCTGTCCAGGTTCGCCTACACCGACCGCGACGACGACGCCGTGGGCACCCCCGACCCGCTGATCGTCGGCTCCGCCGCCGACGTCCTGGAGGAGGAGGCCGGCGCCCCGGTGATGCCGCACCCCGGAGACCGGCTGCCGATCGGGGACCGCCGCGCCTGACCGTCCCCGGTCTGCTGGGATGGTGACGACGACACCCCGCGGGGACGTCGCTCCCCCGCTCCCACGGAAGGACCCCGGTGCCCACACCGCTCCCCATGCTCCCCACCTCGGTCGTCGGCAGCCTGCCGCAGCCCGACTGGCTCATCGACCGGGAGAAGCTCGCGCACCGGTTTCCGCCCCGGGTCCGGGCCCGCGAGCTGTGGCGGGTGGCGCCGGACCTCCTCGCCGAGGCCCAGGACGACGCGACGCTGGTGGCGATCCGCTCCCAGGAGGAGGCCGGGCTGGACATCCTCACCGACGGCGAGATCCGCCGGGAGTCCTACTCCAACCACTTCGCCACCGCGCTGGACGGCATCGACATCGACCACCCGGGCTCGGTGACCAACCGGTCCGGGCTGGAGATCCCGGTGCCGCGGGTGGTCGGGGCGCTGGCCCGGCCGGCCCCCATCCAGGTCGAGGACGTGCGGTTCCTCCGGGCGCACACCGACCGGACCATCAAGATCACCGTGCCAGGGCCGTTCACCATGACCCAGCAGTCCCAGGACGAGCACTACGGCGGCGACCGCGCCCTGGCGCTCGCCTACGCCGACATCGTCCGGGCGGAGATCGCCGACCTCTTCGCGGCCGGCGCCGACATCGTGCAGATCGACGAGCCGTGGCTGCAGGCCCGGCCGGAGATCGCCCGCCAGTACGGCGCCGAGGCGGTGACCCGGGCGGTCGAGGGCGCCGCCGGGCCGGTGCACCTGCACCTGTGCTTCGGCTACGCGGCGATGGTGGCCGAGCGCCCGGAGGGCTACTCGTTCCTGCCCGAGCTGGCCGACACCCCGGTGCACACCGTGTCGGTGGAGACCGCCCAGTCGCACCTTGACCCGGCGACGCTGCGGCCGCTGCTGGGCAAGGGCATCGCGCTGGGCGTGCTGGACCTCTCCACCCCGGAGGTGGAGACCCCCGCGGTGGTCGCCGACCGGGTCCGCCGCGCGCTGGACCACGTGGACGTGGACCAGCTCGTGCTCTCCAGCGACTGCGGCCTCAAGTACCTGCCCCGGGCCGCGGCGGCGGGCAAGATGCGCTCCCTCGCCACCGCCGCGGCCACCCTGCGGGCGGAGCTGGGCCTGGCCTGAGCCGCCCGCCCCGGACAGCACAGCGCCCGCCCCGGTAGGTCGGGGCGGGCGCTGTGGGGCTCAGGCCCCGTCCAGGACACCGCCGCGAGCTCGCGAGCGGTGGGAGGACGGGGGTCCTTCCTCAGCGGCGGGGGGTGTCCCCGCGCCGCTCGTCACCGTCGGCGTCGATCTGCTCCTTGCGGACGGTCTCGTCCACGGTCACCTGGTCGGTGACGGTCTCGGTGTCCAGGCGGACGCGCTCGACCGGAACGGCCTCCTTCTCCACGACGGGGCGCTCGGCGTGCAGCGTCACCTCGTGCTCTTCCTCGCTGATCGCGGGGCCGTCGGTGGCCGAGCCGATGTTGGCGTCGGTGATGGGCTCACGCTCGACCCGGACCTCCTCGCGCGAGACGGGCACGGTCTTCGTCACGTTCTCGTTCACGACGTACTTGCGCAGCCGGGCCCGGCCGGCCTCCTCGGTCGCGGTGCCGACCCGGAGCTGCTCCTCCGACCGCGTCATCGCGTCGTCGGTGGTGGGACCCGAGGTGTCGTGACCCACGGTGCCGTGCCGGTTGGTGTCGGCCGCCACGCCCGCCGACGTGTCCATGCCGGCGGTGCCGGTGGTCGTCGTGTCGGTCCTCGTCGTGTCGGTCCGCACGTCACCGGCGCCCATGCCGTAGTGCCGGTAGAGCTCCTGCTCCTCCTGGGGGGAGAGGTGCCCGTCGGTGTCGATCTTGGGGGCGTCCTTCACCGCGGCCTTGCTCACGGGTACGCGCACGCCGTCGTTGGTGAGGTCGGCGTCCCGGATGGGGACGAAGCTCTCCTTGGTGCCGAACATGCCGGTCTTGACGGTCACCCACTCCGGGTTGCCGGACTGGTCGTCCAGGAACACCTCGGAGGCCGTGCCGATCTTGTCGCCGTCGGCGTCGTAGACGTCTGCGCCGATCACGCGGTCGAGGGTGTCGGTGCCGATCATGGGTTCCGCTCCTCAAGCTGGGGGATCTCGTGTCTCGTCCAGGTCACTGCCCGCCGACGACATCCGGAAACGGCCCGTTCATGATCGACACACCGAGGGTGAACGGCGGGCGCCGCCCGGCCGCGCCGTGGGCGTGACGAAACCGCAGGTGAGCACGTCGTCGGCCGTTCGGCGGGGGGTTCTACACGAGTCCACGCCGGCCATCGCGACACGCCGGAGAATCCGTGGATGGTGCAGGCCCGGGCGTGTCGTGCCGCCTGCCGGCGGCCGGGCGACCGAGCATGGGGGCGTGCCTCCCCGTTCGCCGTACGACAACCTGGTCCACCCCCGCACCCAGAAGAAGCCCTCCCCCCAGGTCGAGGCGCTCAAGGACGTCGTCGTCGAGGACCCCAGCAGCGGGTTCGTCGGCGCGGTGGTGCGCTGCGAGAAGGACGTCGTCCACCTCGAGGACCGGTTCGGCAAGGTGCGCGCCTACCCGCTCGGCCCCGGCTTCTGGGTCGACGGCCGCCCGGTGGTGCTGGTCCGGCCGAAGCAGAACGCCCCGTCGGGTCCGCAGCGCAGCGCGTCCGGGTCGACCTACGTCATCGGTGCCCGGGCCCGGGTGGCCCGGGAGGGCCGGATCTACGTCGAGGGCAAGCACGACGCCGAGCTGGTGGAGAAGGTCTGGGGCCACGACCTGCGCATCGAGGGTGTCGTCGTCGAGCCGCTGCACGGTGTGGACGACCTGCCCGGGATCGTGCAGGAGTTCCGGCCCTCCGCCGGGCGGCGGCTCGGCGTGCTGGTCGACCACCTGGTCACCGGCTCCAAGGAGACCCGGATCGCCAACCAGGTCACCGGCGCGCACGCGCTGGTCGTCGGGCACCCCTTCATCGACATCTGGCAGGCCGTCAAGCCCTCCGTCGTCGGGATCAAGGCCTGGCCGACGGTGCCGAAGGGGGAGCCCTGGAAGGAGGGCGTCTGCCGCCGGCTGGGCTGGGAGGACGACACCGGCTACGTCTGGGCGCAGCGCATCCTGGCCCGGGTGCAGGCCTGGACCGACCTCGAGCCCACGCTGATCGGCCGGGTCGAGGAGCTCATCGACTTCGTCACCGAGGCACCGTGACGCTTCGCGTCACACCGCGACCAGGGGCCGTGCTCCTGACGCGTTAAGCCGTCGAGGCCCTTGCGTCGTCGCGCCCGGACCGTCATTGTGTCAATCAGTTGACTCAATGACTCAGTGGAGGACGTCGTGGCACTGGTGCCGCTGCTCGCCGTACTCGTGCTGGCCGGCACGGTCGCCCTCGGCACCGCAGTCGTCCGCCGGCCGCCGCCCAGCCGGGAGGCCTCGGTGGCCGCGGCCCGCCGGCACGCCCGGCTGGCCTCGGGAGCGGCCGTGGCCCTCGGTGCCGCCGCCGCCCTGGCCACCGCGGCTCGCGAGGTGGGGAACACCTCCCCCGGCGGCCTGGGCGTCACGGCCCTGCTGGTCCCGATCGCTTTCGGCATCGTGCACACCCTGGTCCTCGCCGCCGGCGAGCTGACCTGGCCCCGACCGGAGGGTGCGGTGCGCCGGGCCCGGTTGGTGCGGCGCGGCCTGCTGGACGCGGCGCCGCGCTGGCTGGTGCGGACGGCGTGGGCCGCGCTGTCGCTCGCCGCCGCCGTCCTCGTGGCCGGGGCACTCCTGGCGGACGCAACCGGACGGCGGTTCACCCACGAGTCCGCGACCGGGGGAAGCGCGTTCTCCTCGACGGCCAGTCCGTTCCCCGGCCTCTTCTACGGCCGCCCGGCGGCGATCGGCCTGCTGGTGCTCGCCGTCGCGGCGGCAGCCGCACTGTGGATCGTCGCGAACCGGCCCGCGGTGGCCACCGAGGACGACCGGATCGAGGGTGCGCTCCGCCGGGCCTCGGCTCACCGGGTGCTCCGGGCGGCCGTCGGGTCATCCCTGGTCGTCGCCGGGGGCCTCCTGCTCGTCGGCGGGACGGCGATGGTCAATGCCGGCCTGGTGTCCGCGCCCGGCCTGGCCGGAGCGGTCCCCGGCCTGGTGACCATGGTCACGGGACTCGTGGTCACGTTCATCCGGGCACCCGGCGTACCGGCGGACTCGCCCGCCGTGCCGGCGAGTTGACGGCAGTGGCCCTCGACATCACCGTCGACGTGCAGGCGGCGACCCCGCCCTACGAGCAGATCCGCAGTCAGATCGCGGCGTACGTGCAGGGCGGGCTGCTCGCCGACGGCACCCGACTGCCCACCATGCGGGCGCTCGCCGCCGACCTGGGGGTCGCGGTGGGCACGGTGGCCCGCGCCTACGCCGAGCTGGAGGCCGCCGGGCTGGTGGCCAGCCGCCGCCGCACCGGCACCGTGGTCACCGGCCCGGCCGCCCCCGTCTCTGCCCGCGAGGACGGCGTCCGCGCCGCCGCGGCCGACCTCGCCGCCCGCGCGCAGCAGGACGGCGTGGACGGCGAGACGGTGCTGGCGATCGTCCGCGCGGCGCTGCTGCGGGCGACGGCGTCCTGACCCGGCGGCGGCCGGAGCGGGGTCAGCGGGGGACGTGGTTGAACGTCTCCGGGTCGGGGCCGGTGCGCTCGCCGCGGTCGAGGGCGCTGATCTCGCGCATGTCGTCCTCGCTCAGCTGGAAGTCGAAGAGGGCGAAGTTCTCCTCGACCCGGCTGCGGGTCACCGACTTCGGGAAGACGACGTCGCCGCGCTGGACGTGCCACCGCAGCGTCACCTGCGCCGGCGTCCGGCCGGTCCGCTCGGCCACCCGCACGACGGCCGGGTCGTCGAGGACCTTCCCCTGGGCGATCGGCGACCAGGCCTCGGTGACGATCTGGTGCTCGGCGTCGAACGCGCGCAGGTCGTCCTGGACCAGGTACGGGTGGATCTCGACCTGGTTCACCGCCGGGCGGACCTCGGTCTCGGCGAACAACCTGCCCAGGTGCTGGGCGTGGAAGTTCGAGACGCCGATCGCCGTGGCCCGGCCGGAGCGGTAGATCTCCTCCATCGCCTTCCAGGTCTCGACGAAGTCGACGTCGATGCCCGGCAGCGGCCAGTGGATGAGGAACAGGTCCAGGTGGTCGAAGCCGAGGTCGGCCAGGCTCTGGTCGAAGGCGCGCAGCGCGTCGTCGCGGGCGTGGAAGCCGTTGTTCAGCTTGCTGGTCACGAAGATCTCGCCGCGGTCGACGCCGGCGGCGCGGATGCCCTCGCCGACACCCTTCTCGTTGCCGTACATCTGGGCGGTGTCGATGTGCCGGTAGCCGACCTCCAGCGCCGTCTGCACCGCCGTGGCGGTCTCCGCCGGGGGCACCTGGTAGACGCCGAAGCCGAGCTGCGGGATCTGCACGCCGTTGTTCAGGGTGATCGTGGGCACGGTGGCCATGGGGGTCCTCTCGTGGGGCGGGGCTGAGTGGGGGCGCACGCTGCACGGGGAGGCGCGCCGGCCCGGACCGACGCCTACCCGCCCGGCTTAGAAGTAGTCGAGCAGCTGGGCCCGCGGGCCACCGGCCAGCAGGTCCAGCGCCGCCGGGTCGCCGGTTCCGCCGGCCAGGCCCGCCTGGGCCACGGCCCGTCCGGTGCCCGCACCGCAGTACAGGACGGCGAAGCCCCGGACGTCGAGCTCCAGCTCCGGCTCGGCGATGGTGCGCGTCAGCCTGCCCGCACCGTCGGCGATCTCCAGCTCCCAGGCGCCGGCGTTCCACGGCGCGGCGCCGTCGGCGAGGTTGAACGAGACCCGCCCCCGCACGTGGGCCGGCCAGCCGCGGGCCTGCACGGCCCGGGCCACGTCGACCGGCCGGTGCATCCACGGCTGGGCGGAGTGCGCGCCGGCCCGCTCCAGCGGCAGGACGGCGGAGACCGCGTCCCCGGGCAGCAACGGCACCCGCACCGTGCGGGTGACCGTCGTCCACCCGGCCAGCACGCCGACCAGCGCGCGGGCCGCCTCCGGCCCCGCCGCCAGCAGGTCGCGCACCTCGAGCCGGCCCTCGGGGCCGTACCCCCGGCCGCGGCCGAACAGCAGCGCCCCGACCAGCTCCCCGCCGTCCTCGGCCAGGGTCACCGCGTCGACCTCCCGCGGGAGCGGGGTCTCCGGCGGCTCGTCGAAGACGCCGCCGCGGCGGGTGAGCAGTCCGTCGTGGAGGCGGGCGACGCGCTGGTAGAGCTCCGTGACGGCCGGCAGGTCGTCGGGACCTCCCGGGCGCAGCTGGACGCTCCCGGTGTCGCGGGCGCGGGGCAGCGCGGCGACGTCCAGCTCGGCGCCGGTGAGCGCACCGGCGACCTCCCAGCCCAGCGCCCGGTACACCGCCGTGACGGTCGGGTAGAGCGCGCTGACCGCCGCGCCCCGGTCACGGGCACCGGCCAGCAGCTCCGTCAGCAGCTCCCGGGCGAGCCCGCCGCCGCGGCTCTCCGGCCGGACGGCGACCCCGCTGACGTCGGCAGCGGGCACCCGCCGGCCACCCCACCACTGGTCGTGGGCGAGATCGGTGACCTTGCCGACCAGCCGGCCGGCACCGTCGAAGGCGCCGATCCGCCGCACACCGGGGACGTCGCGCAGCGCGTACGCCGGCGGTTCGGCCGGGCCGCCGAAGGCCAGCCGGCCCAGCTCCCAGGCCGCCGGCAGGTCGTCGGCCGCGAGCTCGCGGATCGTGCTGCTCACCGGGCGACGCCCTGCCCGGGCACCATCGACCCGACGGTGCCGGCCGGACGCCGCAGCAGCCCGGCGCCGGCCAGCGCCAGCAGCCCGGCCAGGCCGGCGCCGGCGGCCGGCACGGCGAACGCGGTGTCGGCACCCCAGGCGTCGACCGCCGCGCCGCCCAGCGCGGCACCCAGCGTCACCCCCAGCGTCAGGCCGGTCGACGTCCAGGCCAGCCCCTCGTTGAGCGCCGCCCGGTCCATCCGCGACTCGACCAGCGACATCCCGGCGACCAGCAGGGGCGCGATCGCCAGCCCGGAGAGGAAGGCGGCCGGGACGAGCCAGACCAGCGACCCGACGGCCAGCAGCAGCTGGGTGGCGGCACCGAACAGGACGGCGCAGGCCAGGAACCGGGTGACCAGCGTCCCGGGCAGCCGCAGGACGCCGTAGAGCAGCCCGGCGACCAGGCTGCCGGCGGCGTAGACGGCCAGCGCGACCCCGGCCGCCGCCGGCCGCCCCTGCGCCTCGGCGAAGCCGACCACCACGACGTCCATCGCACCGAACACGACGCCCACGGCCAGGTAGGTGATGGCGACGACGACCAGCGCAGGGCTGAGGACCGTCGTGCGGACCCGCCGCTCCCCGACCGGGACGACGGCCACCGGCGGCTGCGTGGCCACCTGACCGGAGAGCACCAGCCCACCGGCGACCCCGACCAGCAGGCCGGCGAGGAAGCCGGCGGGCGGCGCGACCAGCGCAGCCAGGAACGTGACCGCCGGCGGCCCGACGACGAAGACCACCTCGTCCACCACCGACTCGAAGGCGAAGGCGGTCTGCCGCTGCTGCTGGTCGGGCAGCGCGTGCGCCCAGCGGGACCGCACCACCGAACCCATGTTGGCCCCGCTGGCGCCGCTGACGGCGGCGAGCACGAACCACGTCCACCGGGGGGCGTCGGCCACGACGACGCCGACGAACGCCAGCCCCAGCACCAGGTAGGCGAGGCTGGTGAGGCGCAGTACCGGCGCCTGGCCGTAGCGGTCCATCAACCGCGCCCACTGGGGGCTGGCCAGCGCGAAGGACAGCGCGAGGGTGCCGGCAACGGCCCCGGCGAGCCCGTAGCTGCCGGTCTCGCCGGCCACCAGCAGGATCGAGCCGAGGCCGACGGTGGCCATCGGGATCCGGGCCAGCCAGCCGGCCAGCGAGAACGCCCGCGCGCCGGGGACGGCGAACAGGCGGGCGTAGGGACTGAAGAGGGTGCGGGCTGCGGGGGCCTTCACGGACACGGACTGCTTCTCGCGCTTCCTGGCCACAGGCGAGTGCGGGTTCGTCCGCCGGGCTCTCGGGTGGCCCGTGCAAGATAACAGCGCGGTCGCGACGGGCGCCGGAACCAGCCGGCCCTGCGGCCCGGAGCGCGGGACCCGGCGCAGGACGCGCCGTCCGGCACTACATTCGGAGCGATGACGACCGTGAGCTCGCTCCCCGACCCCCAGGTGCGCGCCCCGGTGCCCCGGGGCAGCGGCGGCCTGGTCGACCGGCACGGCCGGGTGGCCACCGACCTGCGGGTCTCCCTCACCGATCGCTGCAACCTGCGCTGCACCTACTGCATGCCGCCCGAAGGGCTGGACTGGCTGCCGAAGGTGGAGGTGCTCACCGACGAGGAGATCGTCCGGCTGGTCCGGATCGGCGTCGAGCAGCTGGGCATCCGCGAGGTCCGGTTCACCGGTGGCGAGCCGCTGCTGCGCCCGGGCCTGCCCGGCATCGTCGCCGCGACCACGGCGCTGGCGCCCCGCCCCGAGGTCAGCCTCACCACCAACGCCATCGGCCTGTCCCGGATGGCCCCGGCGCTGGCCGAGGCCGGGCTGGACCGGATCAACGTCAGCCTGGACACCCTCGACCGCGAGCGGTTCAAGCAACTCACCCACCGCGACCGGCTGCCCGACGTGCTGGCCGGGCTGGCCGCCGCCCGCGACGCCGGGCTCACCCCGGTGAAGGTCAACGCGGTGCTGCTGCGCGGCATCAACGAGGCCGACGCCGTCCCGCTGCTGGACTACTGCCTGGAGCACGGCTACCAGCTGCGCTTCATCGAGCAGATGCCGCTGGACGCCCACCACGCCTGGACCCGCGGCGAGATGGTCACCGCGGAGGACATCCTGGCCCGGCTCACCGCGGCGCACACGCTCACCCCGGACGTCGAGGACCGCGGCGCGGCACCGGCCGAACGTTGGCTGGTCGACGGCGGGCCCGCCACGGTCGGCGTCATCGCCTCGGTGACCCGGTCCTTCTGCGGCGCCTGCGACCGCACCCGGCTCACCGCCGACGGCCAGATCCGCAACTGCCTGTTCGCCCGGGAGGAGTCCGACCTGCGCACCGCGATGCGCGCGGGCGCCGACGACGAGGAGCTCGCCGACCGCTGGCGGGTCGCCACCCTGGGCAAGCTGCCGGGGCACGGAATCGACGACCCGAGCTTCCTGCAGCCCAGCCGCCCGATGTCCGCGATCGGGGGCTGAGGAGGTGACCAGCCCGAACCCGGTGACCGTCCGGTACTTCGCCGGCGCCCGGGCCGCCGTCGGTGTCGACACCGAGGCCCGCGAGGCCGCGACCCTGGACGACCTGGTCGGCCAGCTCGTGCACGCGCACGGCGACCGGCTGGAGAAGGTGCTCACCGCCTGCTCGTTCCTGGTGGACGGCACCTCGACCCGGGACCGGGCGTCGGTCCTGGCACCCGGTGCGGTGGTCGACGTCCTGCCCCCGTTCGCCGGTGGGTGAAAGAGGACCGTCCTTTCCCCCACGCCTGGCAGGCTCGGCGCGGGCCCCTGAAGAATGGCCGTTCCACGAGGAGGAGCCATGAGCGTGTTCGGCAAGGCCAAGGCCAAGGTGGAGGAACTGCTCGGCCGCGCCGAGCAGGTGTACGGCGAGTCCCACGGGGATGCCGCAGCCAGCCTGGACGGCGAGGCCCGGCGGCTGGAGGCCGAGGCCGAGGAGGAGCAGGCCGCCGGCGAGCAGGCCGCCGGCGAGGACCGGCACCCCGACGACGACGGGTTGGCCGGGGCCCGCTGAGGCCCGCTGAGGCCCCGCTGACCGGGGCGGCTACCGGCGGAGGCGGACGGCCACCAGGGCGACGTCGTCGTCGGGCCGGCCGTGCACCAGCCGGTCCACCAGCTCGTCGCAGAGCACGTCCAGCGGTTCCCCCGCCAGCTCCGCGGCGGCCGCCCGCAGGCGGCCCATGCCCTCGTCCAGGTCGGCGTCCCGCCGTTCGATGAGCCCGTCGGTGAACAGCAGCACGGTGGTGCCCTCGTCCAGGGTCACCACCGACTCCTCCCGGCGCACCGCGGCATCGACGCCGAGCAGCAGCTCGCCCTTCCACTGCGCCAGCGCCGCCAAGGTCCCGTCGGGGTGGATGACCAGCGGCGGCAGGTGCCCGGCGTTGGTCCACCGCATCCGGGTGACCCCCCGCGCGGCCTCCGCCGGCGTCTGCTCGAAACGGGCCACCGCGGCGGTCGCGTAGGTGTCCAGCCGCAGCTGGGCCATCGCGGCGTCCAGCCCGCGCAGCACCTCACCCGGCCCGGCGTCGCTGTAGGTGGCGATCCCGCGCAGCAGCGACCGCAGCTGGCCCATCGCCGCCGCGGCGGCGGTGTCGTGCCCCACGACGTCCCCGATGACCAGCATCATCGCGCCGCAGGGCTGCACGAACGCGTCGTACCAGTCCCCGCCGACCCGGGCCGCCTCGGCGGCCGGGGTGTAGCGGACGACGACCTCGGCCCGGTCCAGATCCAGCGGGCCGGTGAGCAGGCTGCGCTGCAGTTCCTCGGCCAGCTTGCGCTGCTCGCTGAAGAGCCGGGCGTTGTCCAGGGCCAGCCCGACCCGGTCGGCCACCTCCTGGCCGGTGACGAGCTCGGCGTCCGTGGGCTTGCGCGAGCCGTCGAAGTAGAGGGTCAGCACGCCCAGCGTCCGGCCACGGCCGCGCAGCGGCAGGGTCACCCCCGAGGTGACCCCGAGCAGCTCGGCGAGCTCGCGGGCGTCGCCGGGGGGCAGCAGGTCGACCACGTCGGCGGACGCGGAGACCACCGTCTCCCCCATCAGGGCGCGGACCACCGGCGAGGTGACCGGCATGGCGTCCAGGCGGACGGCGGCGTAGCGCTCGACCAGCGCCCGCTGCGCCGGATCGGCGTGCCAACAGCCGACGTCGCGGGGCCGGCCGTCGTCGTCGACCACGGTGAGCAGGCACCAGTCACCGAGCGAGGGCACCAGCAGGCGGGGGATGCGGGACATCCCGGCGTCGGCGTCCAGCGTGCCGGCCAGCTCGGCGCTGAGCCGGGCCAGCATGGCCAGTCGGTCCTGGGCGACCCGGCGTTCGGTGACGTCGGTGAAGTAGAACATCAAGCCGTCGGTCGCCGGCACGGCCTCGACCTCGTACCAGCGGTTCAGCGGGTGCGGGTAGAACGCCTCCACCATGGCCGGCTGCCCCGACTCGAGGACCTTGCGGTAGGTGCGGCCGAAGTCGTGGTCGACGGTCTCGGGGTAGATGTCCCAGTAGATGCGGCCGACCAGGTCCTCGCGGCAGGCCTGGACCAGCCGCTCCCCGGCGGGGTTGATATGGGTAATGACCCAGTCGTGGTCCACGGACATGAAGCCCACGGGCATCGACTCGACAACCCGCTCACCGGCCCGCCATGGCACGTCGTGACCTCCTGGTCCTCCGCTTCCCGCGGACACACCGGAGGAGCACCGCCCCCGGTGTTGGAGTCGACGCGAACAGTTATGTCACGCCGGGGCCGGGTCGGCAAGCAACCGGGCCGGGGAGCGACGAGCAACACGTTGCCGAGGGATGTCCGCCGCCTGCGGCGCCCTCAGGGGCAGTCCACCCACTCCTCCGCGCCGTCGGTGAACACCTGGCGCTTCCAGATGGGCAACCGGGCCTTCACCTCGTCGACGAGCTCCCCGCAGGCGGCGAAGGCCGCGCCCCGGTGGGCCGCGCTGACCGCGCAGGCCAGTGCGACGTCGCCGATGGCCAGCAGGCCGACCCGGTGCGAGACGGCGACGGCGCGCACGTCGGGCCGGGCGGCGAACTCGGCGGCGATCTCGGCGATGAGGTCGCCGGCGGTGGGGTGGCCGACGTACTCGAGCTCGGTGACCGAGCGGCCGCCGTCGTGGTCGCGGACGACGCCGCAGAAGGAGACGACCGCGCCGGCCGCCTTGTCGGCGACCGCCGCCTCGTGGTCGGTGACCGACAGGGGTTCGTCGGTGACGGCGGCCAGCAGCGGAGGAGTGCTCACGGTCGCGAAGTTACCCGCGCTCAGGCCGGCCCGGTGCCCGGCGGGACGTCGAGGTCGGCCGGGTCGGCCAGCCCGGTGCAGTCGACCTCGGTGACCGGGTGGGCGGCGAGGTAGCTGCGCGCGCCCTCGTCGCCGGTGGCGCCGGCGGCGACGCCGGCCCAGTGCTCGCGGCCCAGCAGCACCGGATGGCCGCGGACGCCGCCGTAGGTGGGCACGGCCAGGACGTCGGGCGCCGCCTGCGCGGCCATCCGCTCCAGCGCCGCCGGCGTCATTCCCGGCATGTCCACCAGCAGCACCAGGACGGCGTCGACCCTGCCCGGCCAGCCGCGCAGCCCGTCCAGCCCGGTGCGCAGCGAGGAAGCCATGCCGGTCTCCCAGTCGCGGTTGGCCAGGACCGTGGCACCGCCCAGGTCGGCGGCCCGCCACACGTCCACCGCCTGCGCGCCGAGGACGACGAGCACCGGGTCGCAGACCGCCGTCGCCGTCCGCACGGCGCGCTCGACCAGCAGGCTGCCCTCGTACTCGACCAGCGCCTTGGGCATCCCGTACCGCCGGCCGCCTCCGGCGGCCAGCACGAGCGCGGCGACGGGCTGGTCGGTGCTCACTCCGCCACCCTCTCAGCGGGCGTAGACGGCGACGTCGGCGGCCTTCACCGAGGCCCAGACCGACGCCCCGGGGGCCAGGGCGAGCTCGGCGAAGGAGGTGGTGGTGACGTCGGCGGTCAGCGGCACCTCGCCGGCCAGGTCGCAGCGCACCACCGAGCCGTGCGGGGTGGCCGCGGCCAGCCGGAGCGGCCAGACGTTGCGCGGGCTGCCGGCCGGCCGCTGCAGGTAGAGCGAGACCGAGGCGGGCCGGATGGCGACGAACACCGGCCCGGCCGCCTCCTCCCCCACCGCGACCGTTCCGCCGCCGTCGAGCTGCACCGTCGTCCCGTGCCCGGTGCCCGGCAGCAGCACCAGCCCGACCAGCCGGGCCACGTAGTCGGTGCGCGGCCGGCGGGCCACCTCCGCGGGCGTGCCGGCCTGCACCACCCGGCCGTCCTCCACCACCACCACCCGGCCGGCCAGCGCCATCGCGTCGACCGGGTCGTGGGTGACCAGCACCGCGGAGCCGGCGTACTCGGCCAGGTGCCGGTGCAGCTCGGCGCGCACGGTGAGCCGGGTGCGGGCGTCCAGCGCCGACAGCGGCTCGTCCAGCAGCAGCACCCGCGGGTCGCCGACCAGGGCGCGGGCCAGCGCGGCCCGCTGGGCCTGCCCGCCGGACAGCTCGCCGGGGCGCCGGTCGCCGAGCCCCTCCAGGCCGACCCGGTCCAGCCAGGCCGCCGCGGCGGCGCGGGCGGGCGCCCGGCGGGCACCGCGGGTACGCAGGCCGAAGGCGACGTTGTCGCAGACGGTCAGGTGCGGGAACAGCAGGTGGTCCTGGAAGACCATGCCCAGCGAGCGGCGGTGGGCGGGCAGGTGGGTGGCGTCGTCGTCCCAGACCGTGTCGCCGTCCAGCGCGACCCGGCCCCCGTCGGGGGTCAGCAGGCCGGCGAGCACCCGCAGCACGGTGGACTTGCCGGCGCCGTTGGGCCCGAGCACGGCGAGCACCTCGCCGTCGCCGACGGCCAGGTCGACGTCGACGGCCAGCGACCCGCGCTGGACGACGACGTGCGCGGACAGGGTCACGGCGTCACCCCGGCCCGGCCCAGCCAGTTCCCGCGCAGCAGCACCAGGGTGGCCAGCGAGACCGCCAGCAGCACCAGGCTCAGCGCGATCGCCGCCTCCGGGTCCGACTGCAGTGCCAGGTAGACGGCCAGCGGCATGGTCTGCGTCGTCCCCGGGAAGTTGCCGGCGAAGGTGATCGTGGCGCCGAACTCGCCCAGCGCGCGCGCCCAGCAGAGCACCGCGCCGGCGGCGACGCCGGGGGCGACCAGCGGCAGGGTGACCCGGCGGAACGTCGTCCACCGGTCGGCGCCCAGGGTCGCGGCGGCGTCCTCGAACCGGGCGTCCGCGGCCCGCAGGGCGCCCTCCACGCTGATCACCAGGAACGGCAGCGCCACGAACGTCTCGGCGATGACGACGGCGGTCGTGGTGAACGGGATGGTCAGCCCGAACGTCTCGAACAGCCACTGCCCGACCAGGCCCTGCCGGCCGAGCACCAGGAACAGCGCGACCCCGCCGACCACCGGCGGCAGCACCAGCGGCACGGTGACCAGCGCCCGCAGCAGCGGGCGGCCACGCACCCGCGACCGGGCGAGCACCCAGGCCAGCGGCACGCCGAGCACCAGCGAGACCGCGGTGGCGGCGGTGGCGGAGACCAGCGACAGCCGCAGCGCCGTGCCGACGCCCGGGGAGGCGAGCGCCGGCCACAGCTCGCGCCACGGGGCGCGCACCACCAGCCCGACCAGCGGCAGGACGAGGAACCCGACGGCCAGGACGGCGGGCACCAGCAGCGGGACCGGCACCCCGCCGTCCCCCCGCCCCAGGGGCCAAAATCGCGACTTTGGCCCCGATCGGTGGCTCACGGGGTGCGGAAGCCGGCCGCGGCCAGCGCCTGCCGGCCGTCGGCCGAGCGCACCAGGTCGACGAACGCGGCGGCTCCGGCCGGGTTGGGCGCCGCGGCCAGCGCGCAGATCGGGTACTCGTTGACGACGTCGGCCGCCCCGGGCACCGCGATGCCCTCGACGTCACCGCCCGCGGCCCGGATGTCGGTGGCGTACACCAGCGCCGCGTCGACCTCGCCGAGCTGGGCCTTGGTGAGGGCGGCCCGGACGTCCTCCTCGAGGGTGTCCGGGGCGGCGGTCAGGCCGGCGGCGGCGAACAGCCGTTCCGCCGCCGCGCCGCAGGGCACCTGCGGGGCGCACAGCGCGATGGTGCGGTCGGGGTCGGCGAGGTCGGCCAGCCCGCCGACGTCGCCGGGATTGCCGGCCGGGACGGCGATCTCCAGCACGTTGCCGGCGAACACGCCCGGGGACCCCTGCGGCAGGCCGGCGTCGGCGACCCGGTCCATCTGGGCGGGGTCGGCCGAGGCGAAGACGTCGGCCGGGGCGCCCTGGAGGACCTGGGTGGCCAGGGTGGCGCTGCCGGCGAAGGTGAACTGCACGGCCAGGCCCTCGTACTCCGCCGCCAACTGGTCACCGAGCTCGGTGAACACCCCGGTCAGCGAGGCGGCGGCGAAGACCGTCACCGTGCCGGTCGGCGCTCCGTCCGCGGCGGGAGCGGCACCGCCGCTGCCGCAGCCGGTCAGGGCCAGCGCCAGGACGGCGGGGACGAGCCGCCGCGCGGCACGACGCCCGCTCACGGCAGGAACCCCTGGCAATGCACGCTCGCTCCGCTCCTCGCTCGCTGGCGCTCGCTGCGATGCTCACTCACGGCACGTCCACGCTGACCTGGGTGGCCTTGACGGTGGCCACGGCCCGGACGCCGACCTCCAGGCCGAGCTCGTCGGCGGCCTCGCGAGACATCAGCGAGACCAGCCGGAACGGGCCGGCCTGGATCTCGACCTGCGCCATCACCGTGTCGCGGACCACCCGGGTGACCAGGCCGGGGAGCCGGTTGCGGGCCGAGGAGGACCGGGTGGCGCCCGGCTGGGGTGCGGCGTGCAGCTCGGTGGCCACCCGGGCCAGGTCGGCGCCGTCGACCTGGGCGGGCCCGCCGGTCGGGCGGGTGGCGGCGAGCCGGTCGCTGTCGATCCAGCGGCGAACGGTGTCGTCGCTGACACCGAGCAGCGCGGCGGCTTCGGCGATCCGGTAGGAGGCGGGCACAGACGCACGCTAGGTCCGCATCTGCGGTCGCGCAATGCGCTTATGCCTCGCAGTTGCGGGGAGCCGGTCCCCCATCCGCAACGCGGTGCTCCTACGGTTGTGTCGCTATCTAGGTAGTGACACCATGTACCGGATGAGCGCTGCGCCTCCCGCCTGGCCGCCCCAGTGGCTGCGCGGCGTGCTGGAGCTCGCCGTCCTCGCGGTGGTGGACCGCGCGGAGACCTACGGCTACCGGATCGCCGCCGACCTCGAGGAGGCCGGCTTCGGCGTCGTCAAGGGCGGCACGCTCTATCCCCTCCTGGCCCGGCTGGAGGAGGACGGCGCCGTCTCGGCGACCTGGCGGGCGGGCGAGTCCGGCCCCGGGCGCAAGTGGTACAGCACCACACCCGCCGGCCGCGCGCGGCTGCACGACCAGGGCACCGCCTGGCGGGCCTTCACCCGACTCACCACCGACCTGCTGCCCGACCCCGCCCCGACCGGAGGCCCGTCGTGACCGACCCCACCGCCCGCTACTGCAACGACCTGCTGGTGGCCCTGCGCATGGCCGACGTGCCCGGGCCGCGGATCGGCGAGGTGCTCACCGAGGTGCGCGGCCACCTGGCCGAGAGCGGCGAGGACCCGGTGGAGGCCTTCGGCGCCCCCGAGGAGTACGCGGCGGCCCTCGCCGGCGACCGGGCTCTCACCGCGCCGGCCGAACGCCTGCGGAGCGGGCTGACCGGCGCCGCGTTCACCCTCGGCGGGTGGTGGCTGGCCGACGGCGCGACCACCCTGGCCACCGGTGGCCCCGCCGAGCTGGGACCCGTCCCCCTGGTGGCCGCCGCACTGGCCGCCGCGGCCGCCCCCTGGGCGCTGGAGCAGCTGGTCTCCCGCTCGCGCGCCCGGCTGGCGCGGGGCGTCCTGGCGATCGCCGCGGCGGTGGCGGCCCTCACTGCCCTCGGCCTGCTGCTCAACGACCGCGTGGGCTGGGCCGTCCCCGCACCGGTGCCCCTCGTGCTCGGCCTGGCGCTGCTGGTGCTCGGCTCCCTGGCCCTGCGCGGGTCCGCGGACCCGGTGGTCGACCCGTTCGATCCGCCGGCGGTGGTCCAGGCCCACCGTCGTCGGGACGGCGCCCTCGTCAACGCCGTGCTGTGGGCCTGGCTGCTGTTCCTGGTGGCGCTCGCGGTCGGCGCCGCGGTGCTCGCCGACCGGCTGGGGTGACCCGGCGACCCCGTGCGCCCCGGCCTGCTCACGGTCCACCGGGGTGACGGCGTCGATACCGTGCGGCTCGTTTGTCGATCAGCGGCGCTGGGCAGCTGCGGTCGGTGCCTCCCCGTACCGAGCCGACCACCGCCCCCGCGACGACGGCAGGGCGCTCGGCGTCGGTCCGCACCCGCCGGATCCGGGAGACCGCCCGGGAGCTGCTGGGCTTCGACGGCTTCCGCCCCGGCCAGGAGGCCGCGCTGAAGTCGATCGTGGCCGGCCGGGACACCCTCGCCGTGCTGCCGTCGGGCGCCGGCAAGTCCGCGGTCTACACGGTGGCCGGGCTGCTGCTCGACGGCCCGGTGCTGGTGGTGTCCCCGCTCATCGCGCTGCAGCGCGACCAGGTGCAGCGCCTGGAGGAGCTCGGCCCGCAGATCGGCGGGGTGGCGCCGCTCAACTCCACGCTCTCGGCCGGCGACCAGCAGGCGGTGCTCGACGGGCTCGGGGACGGAACGGTCCGCTTCTGCTTCCTGGCACCGGAGCAGCTGGCCAAACCGGAGGTCGTCGCGGCGATCCGGAACGCCGGGCCGGCCCTCTTCGTGGTCGACGAGGCGCACTGCGTCTCCGCCTGGGGGCACGACTTCCGGCCGGACTACCTCCGCCTGGGCGGGGTGGTGCAGCAGCTGGGCCACCCGCCGGTGCTGGCCCTCACCGCCACCGCCGCCCCGCCGGTGCGCGCCGAGATCGTGGAGCGGCTGGAGATGCGGAACCCGGCGGTCGTCGTCGCCGGGTTCGACCGGCCGGAGATCCGGCTGGAGGTCGAGCAGCACGCCGACGCCGCCGCCAAGCACGCCGCCGTCCTGGACCGGGTCACCGCGCTGACCGAGCAGGGCACCGGCATCCTCTACAGCGCCACCCGCAAGGGCACCGAGGAGTTCGCCGAGGCGCTCACCGACCGCGGCCTGCGGGCCCGCGCCTACCACGCCGGGCTGAAGAAGAGCGAGCGCGAGGACGTGCAGCGGGCGTTCATGGCCGACGAGCTGGACGTCGTGGTCGCCACCACCGCCTTCGGCATGGGCATCGACAAGCCGGAGACGCGGTTCGTGGTGCACGCCGAGCCGGCCGACTCGGTCGACAGCTACTACCAGGAGATCGGCCGTGCCGGCCGGGACGGCGAGCCCGCCGTCGCGGTGCTGGTCCACCGCCAGGAGGACCTCGGGCTGCGGCGCTTCTTCGCCGCCGGGGCCCCCGCCGAGGAGGAGCTCCAGCAGGTCGCCGGCCTGGTCACCGCCGGCGCCGAGGCCGGGCTGGACGGCGTCGACGTGCACGACCTGCGGGAGGAGACCGGCCGGGCGGCCACACCGCTGGTGCGCGACCTGAACCTGCTGGAACAGGCGGGGGCCGTGGTCCTGGACGACGAGGGGACGGCGTCGCCGGCGCCCGGCGCACCGGCGCCGGGCGAGGCGGCCACCGCGGCCCGGGAGCTGGCCGAGCACCACCAGCGGGTCGACGAGAGCCGGATCGAGATGATGCGCGGCTACGCGGAGACCACCGGCTGCCGCCGCCAGTTCCTGCTCGGCTACTTCGGCGAGCAGCTCGACCAGCCGTGCGGCAACTGCGACAACTGCTCGGCCGGGACGGCGGAGCACCAGGCCCCGGCGGACGAGCAGCCGTTCCCGGTCGACACCGCGGTACAGCACGCCGAATGGGGGCCCGGCGTGGTGATGCGGCACGAGGACGACCGGGTCGTGGTGCTGTTCGACGAGGTCGGCTACAAGACCCTCGCCCTCGGGGCGGTGCTGGAGCGCCGGCTGCTGACCGGGCGCGGCGACACCTGACGCCGCCGGTCAGCGGCGGGTCACGCCCCCACCCAGTCGCTCCAGCCGTGCCCTGCCCACCAGCGGTGCAGCAGCGCACCGTCGGCTGCTGCGGCGATCAGCTCGTGGTTCCCGTCACCCCGTGAGCCGGCGGCGACCGAGACGATGCGGCAGCCGTCGGGGGGAGGCATCCGGTGCCACGCCGACCAGGCGCCGTCCGGGCCCGACCAGCTGTGCTGCAGGGCGCCGTCGGACAGCACCGCCCACATCTCCAGGTGGCCCGGCCCGCCGGAGGACAGGGCCACGGACCGGACGTCGTCGACCGGCAGGCCCAGCCAGTCCGACCACCCACCGGCCGCCCGCCACCGGTGCCAGGCGCGGCCCTGGGTGTCGGCGGCGACGATCTCGTGGTGCCCGTCGCCCCGGGAACCCGCGGCCACCGAGGTGATCCGTTGGAACTCGTGCCGGCCCGCCATCCGCGCCCACCCGGACCAGCCGCCCTCCTCGGTCCACTGGTGCCACAGCTCCCCGTCGTTCCGCACGATCCACCGTTCGAGATGGCCCGCTCCGGCGGAGGACACCGCGACGCTCCGTGCGACGCCGTCGAACGGCAGCGCTGCCCACGGAGCCCACGCCCCGTCCCGCCACTGCCTGGCCCAGACCCGACCGTCGAAGTCGGCGACCAGCTGCTCGTGGTCCCCCTCGCCCCGGGAACCGGCGCCGGTGGAGGCGGCTCGCGCGCCCTCCGGCAGCTCCGTCCGGTCCCACTCCGACCACCGGTTCCCGTGCGGCCACCGCCGGTGCCGGATGCCGCCGTCCTGGTCGACGTGCCACATCCCGAGGCTCCCCGGCGCGGCGGACGAGACGTCCACGACGCGGCGGACGCCGTGGGTCTCCGGCCGCTTGGCCTCGCCCTCCGTCGCCAGGTCGGGGAGGTCCAGCCGCCACCGGCACTGGTCGGCGACCCACTGGTCATGGGTGATCACGATCACCGGCATGCGACGTCCGGCCTGCCGCAGCGCCTCCAGCACGTCCCGCGTCGTCGCGACGTCGAGGTTCGCGGTGGGTTCGTCGGCCACGACGAGACCGACCTCGCGCGCGAGCATCCGGGCGATGGCGACCCGCTGCTGCTGCCCTCCGGACAGCTCGGAGATCGGCCGGTCCCGCATCTCGGCCAGGCCCATGACCTGCAGGGCCCGATCTGCTCGGCCGGGCCGGGCATCCTGGTCGACCTCGGCGTCGCCCATGTCCAGCATGAGCATGTCCTCCGGGGTGTAGTTCGGCAGCAGTCCGTAGCCCTGCGGGATGTAGCCGATCCGCCTGCGGTGCCGCTGCCGGTCGGCGTCCCGCCCGTCCTCTACGATCGAGGACCACTCGTGCCCGAACACCTTGAGCGAGCCCTCGTACGGCGCCTGCTCCTGCCCGCCGATGAGCGCGCCGAAGGTCGACTTCCCCGCGCCGGACTGGCCCATCACGGCCACCAGTCCGGGGTCGGACACCTCGAAGCGGTCCACGGCCAGCAGGGCCGGGCCGCCCGGGTACCGGAAGCGCAGCGAGCTGACGTCGACGACCTTGTCCGTCACTGCGCCGCCTGCATGCTCTTGGGGGACTTCCCGGCGGCCAGCCAGGCCGGGATCGTGGTCGCGACACCGGCCAGCAGGATCGTGATGGGGAACGACGCGAACAGCGAGACGGGGGTGAACGTGACCGGCAGCACCGTCACGGAACGGATGACCATCCCCAGGCCGACGCCCACGACCTCCCCGGCCACGGCCCCGGCGAGGACGGGCGGGGCCATCTCCTTCACGAAGTCCGACACGAGGCGCCCCCGGAACACGCCGCTCTGGCGGCGGATCCCGATCTCGCGCATCCGCGACTGCATGAGCACCCAGCCGACCGTCGCCGTGGCGGCAGCCGTCTGGATGATCATGGCTGCGGTGACCGCCACCGTCAGCGCCCGGAGGATGGACTCGATCAGGTCGACGTCGAGGAACCCCGCGTCGCGGAGCTGCGGCACGTCGAGGTCGGCGCTGATCCGTTCGGAGACGCCGTACGAGATCGACATGAGCAGCACCGCGAAAGCGACTCCCATGGCCACCGAGAGCGCCGAGACCAGTCGCCACGGCCCGGATCGGGCAGGCCGGCTGGAACGGGTCATCATCCTGCTCTCCACAGTTGATCAACGGGCGGGATGGCACAACTTACAGATCCCGGCGCTCGGGGTGCGACTTTCTGCCGATGGCGTGATCATCGACGGGGACCGGGCGGCGTGCGCCCGGCTGATTGGAGCGCGCACGTGAAGGTCCTGGGCATCAACGCGATCTACCACGACCCGGCAGCTGCCCTGGTCGTCGACGGCAGGGTCGTGGCCGCAGCCGAGGAGGAGCGGTTCAGCCGGCGCAAGCACGGCAAGCGACCGCTGCCGTGGAGCGCCTGGGAGCTGCCCGAGCTGTCCGCCGCCTGGTGCCTGGCCGAGGCCGGGATCAGCCCCGACGAGCTGGACGCCGTCGCCTACTCCTTCGACCCCGCGCTGATGGGCACCCCGGAGCAGTCGGGCCTGGATGACCCTGGCGACGCGATGCGCAAGATGTACGCGCAGAAGGCACCGTCCTTCCTCGCGCACGCCCTCCCCGGCCTCGCCGAGGGCACGGTGCGGTACGTCAAGCACCACGTCGCGCACGCCGCCTCCGCCGGCCTGGCCGCCCCCGAGCAGAACAACTCGGTCCTGGTGCTCGACGGCCGCGGCGAGGCGCACAGCCACCTGGCCGGCCGCTACGTCGACGGGCAGCTGGAGGTGCTGGCCGGGCAGGCGCTGCCGCACTCCCTCGGCCTGCTCTACGAGGAGCTCACCGACCACCTCGGCTTCCTGCGCAGCTCCGACGAGTTCAAGGTCATGGCGATGGCCTCCTACGGCAAGCCGCGGTTCGTCGCCGACCTCGCGCAGGCCGTCCGGGCCACCGGCGACGGCGGGTTCCGCACCGAGCGGATCGACTTCGCCGAGTTCGCCCCGCGCCTGGGCAAGGGCGAGGAGTGGACCCAGGACCACGCCGACCTCGCAGCCAGCGTGCAGCAGCGGCTGGAGGAGGTGCTGCTGGACCTGGTGCGCTGGCTGCACGCCCGCACCGGCGACCGGGTGCTCACCCTGGCCGGCGGCACGGCGCTCAACTGCGTGGCCAACACCCGGATCGCCGCGGAGGGGCCCTTCGACGAGGTGTGGGTCCAGCCGGCCGCCGGTGACGCGGGGACGGCGCTCGGCGGAGCGCTGCACCTGGCGCGCGCGCTCGGCGACGTGACCGAGCCGATGCCCGGCGCCGATCTGGGCCGCGGCTGGTCCGACGAGGAGATCGAGGCGGTGCTGGTCACCGCTGCGATCGACTACGAGCGCCCGCGCGACGTCGCCGACGCCGTCGCCGAGACGCTGGCCGCCAACGGGATCGTCGCGTGGTTCCAGGGCCGCAGCGAGTACGGGCCGCGGGCGCTGGGCCACCGGTCCCTGCTCGCCCATCCCGGGTACGAGACGAACCTGGAGCGGATGAACGACGTCAAGGGCCGGGAGCAGTTCCGCCCGGTGGCGCCGATGGTGCTGCTGGAGCGGGCGCCGCAGATCTTCAGCCGCGGCCCGATCCCGTCGAAGTACATGCTGTTCGTGCACGACGTCGCGCCCGAGTGGCACGACCGCATCCCCACCGTCACGCACGTCGACGGGACGGCGCGGATCCAGACCGTCGACCGCACCGAGGAGCCGCTGGTCGCCCGGATGCTCGAGTGCTTCGAGCGCCGCACCGGGCTGCCCATCGTGGTCAACACCAGCCTGAACACCGCCGGCCGGCCGATGGTCGACGACCCGCGGGACGCGCTGGAGTGCTTCGGCTCGGCACCGGTCGACCTGCTGGCGATCGGGCCGTTCGTGGTCCGCCGTCCGAGGTCCACGCTGGCCGGCAGGTGACGATCACGATCGGGTGACACCGCGGTGGGTCCCGAGGAGAGTGGGTAGGGCATCACCGGAACCGCCAGGACCTGGCGGCGACGACCACCCACGGAGGACATCCCATGTCTCGTGCAGACTCTCCCGGCACCGACCGTCGGGGCATGACCTGGCCCCAGATGCTCGCGATGGCGATCGGTGTCATCTACACCCTCGTCGGCATCGTCGGCTTCTTCATCACCGGGTTCGACGACTTCGCCGCGCACACCGACGAGGCGCTGCTCGGGTTCTCGATCAACCCGCTGCACAACATCGTGCACCTGGTGATCGGGCTGGCCGGCATCGCGCTGGCCCGGACGCTGAGCGGAGCCCGCACCTACGGCTGGCTGCTGGCCGTCGGGTACGGCGCGGCGTTCGTCTACGGCCTGTTCGCTGCCGGGGAAGAGGAGCCGCTGAACTTCCTCAGCATCAACTGGGCCGACAACTGGCTGCACCTGGCCAGCGTGCTCGCCGGCCTGGCCATCGCCCTCGGCCCGGTCAAGGACGTGACCACCACCGACCGGGGGCGGGACGGCTCGCTGCGCCGCTGACCCACCCAGCCCGACCCACACCGCCCGGACACCGCCCCGTGTCCGGGCGGTGTCGCGTCCGGCTACGGTCCCGGCCATGGACTTCGCCCTCTCCGCTCGCGCCGAGGACGTCACCGGCCGGATGTGGGACTTCATGCGGGAACGCGTCTTTCCCGCGGAGCCCGTGTACGACGCGTGGCGGGCCGCCCGCGGCCACGACGACCACGGCCACCCGCCGGTGCTCGAGGAGCTCAAGGCCGAGGCGCGCGGCCGCGGGCTGTGGAACCTGTTCCACCACGAGCACGGCGGGCTGACCAACCTGGAGTACGCGTCGGTCGCCGAGATCACCGGCTGGTCGCCGGTGATCGCCCCCGAGGCGATCAACTGCGGCGCCCCGGACACCGGGAACATGGAGACCCTGATGCTCTTCGGGACCCCGGAGCAGAAGGAACGCTGGCTCGCCCCCCTGCTGGAGGGCGAGATCCGCTCGGGATTCGCCATGACCGAGCCGGACGTCGCCAGCTCCGACGCCCGCAACATTCAAACCTCGATCGTCCGGGACGGCGACGACTACGTCATCAACGGCCGCAAGTGGTGGACCAGCGGGGCCGCCGACGAGCGGTGCCAGGTCTTCATCGTGATGGGCAAGACCGACCCAGAGGGCTCCACGCACCGCCAGCAGTCGATGATCCTGGTCCCGCGGGACACCCCGGGCCTGCAGATCGTCCGGCACCTGCCGGTGTTCGGGTACCAGGACCAGCACGGCCACTCGGAACTGCGCTTCACCGACGTCCGGGTACCGGCGACCAACATGCTCGCCGGCGAGGGCGACGGCTTCATGATCGCCCAGGCCCGGCTGGGCCCGGGCCGGATCCACCACTGCATGCGGGCGATCGGCATGGCCGAACGCGCGCTGGCGCTGATGGTCGAGCGGGCGAGGACGCGGGTCGCGTTCGGCCGGCCGCTGGCCGAGCAGGGCACCGTCCGGGAGCTCATCGCCCGCTCCCGGATCGAGATCGACCAGGTCCGGTTGCTGGTGCTCAAGACCGCCGACCTGATCGACAGGTACGGCGCCAAGGGGGCCCGCACCGAGATCTCCGCGATCAAGGTGGCCGCCCCCCGGGTCGCCTGCGAGGTGATCGACCGGGCGATCGAGGTGCACGGCGGCGCCGGGGTCAGCAACGACACGGTGCTGGCGCGCTTCTACGCCTCCGCGCGCACGTTGCGCATCGTCGACGGTCCCGACGCGGTGCACATCCGCTCGGTCGCCCGCGAGGAGCTGGCCCGGGAGCGCCCCTTCCGCGGGTGAGTCAGGGCGTGATCGACCCGCCGAACCCGGCCGCGGCCAGCTTGGCCATGAGCTGGGTGCGGTCCAGACCCATCGCGTCCAGCGCCTCGCCGTCCCGGTCGGTGTCGATCCGGTCCGGCAGCCCGGCCGCCTTCTCGGCGGTGTCGTTGTCGCCTTCGGTGCGCAGCACCCGGACGAGTTCGTCCCTGCTGATCTGCATCACCGGGTGGTGCCCGATCCGTTTCCCGTGAAACGGTCAGCCGCGCGCCGCCCGGCGGACCAGGAAGCCGCCCACCCCGGCCAGGACGACGCCCAGCACCACCTGGCCGATGCCCACGCCGCCGCGGTCGCTGCCGAACCAGGTGACCGAGGAGACCAGCAGGACGACGGCGATGCCGAGCAGGAGCAGGCCGACCAGCCGCTCGCGCCCGGCCCGGGGCTCCGGTGAGGTCATGCCCCCGACACTAGGTCCTGGTCCAGATCGCCAGCACGTGAGCCGCGGGGGCAGGATGGGGCGATGAGGATCCGGGGATGAGGGTCGCACTGTTCGCCACCTGCCTGGTGGACACCCTGACGCCGTCGGTGGCCCGGGCCACCGCCACGTTGCTGGAACGGCTGGGGCACGAGGTGGTCGTGCCCCGTGACCAGGCCTGCTGCGGCCAGATGCACGTGAACACCGGCTACCGGCGCGAGGCGGTGCCGATCATCGCCAATCACGTGCGGGCGTTCGCCGGGGCGGAGGCGATCGTGGCGCCGTCCGGCTCGTGCGTCGCCTCCATCCACCACCAGCAGGCCGACGTCGCCCGCCGGGCCGGCGAGCACCGGCTCGCCGACGACGCCACCGAGCTGGCCGGGCGCACCTACGAGCTCTCCCAGTTCCTGGTCGACGTCCTCGGCATCACCGACGTGGGCGCGTACTACCCGCACCGGGTCACCTACCACCCGACCTGCCACTCGCTGCGGCTGCTCCGGGTCGGCGACCGGCCGCTGCAGCTGCTCCGCGCGGTACGCGGCCTGGAGCTCGTCGAGCTGCCCGGCGCCGAGCAGTGCTGCGGCTTCGGCGGCACGTTCGCGGTCAAGAACGCCGACACCTCGACCGCGATGCTCACCGACAAGATGGCCAACGTGCTCGGCACCCACGCCGAGGTGTGCACCGCCGGCGACGCGTCCTGCCTGATGCACATCGGCGGCGGGTTGTCCCGGCTGCGCGCCGGTACCCGGACCGTGCACCTGGCCGAGATCCTCGCCTCGACGGAGGACGCCGTGACCCCTGACCAGCAGACGAAGCCGGCGGTGACCGCGTGACCGCCGTCCACCTGGGGATGCCCGCCCTGCCCACCGCCCCCCGCGGGGTGGGCCACCTGCGCGGCGACGAGTCCTTCCCCGCCGCCGCGCGTTCCGCCCTGCGCGACGGCCAGCTGCGCGCCAACCTCGGCCACGCGACCACCACCATCCGCGACAAGCGGGCCCGGGTGGTCGACGAGCTGCCCGACTGGGCCGAGCTGCGCGAGGCCGGCCGGGCGCTGAAGGCGGCCACCATGGCCCGGCTCGACGATCACCTCGAGGAGCTGGAGCGCCAGGTCACCGCCCGCGGCGGCACCGTGCACTGGGCCCGCGACGCGAACGAGGCCAACGAGATCGTCACCCGGCTGGTGCAGGCGACCGGGGCCTCCGAGGTGGTCAAGGTCAAGTCGATGGCGACCCAGGAGATCGGGCTCAACGAGGCACTGGAGGCCGTCGGCCTCGACGTCTTCGAGACCGACCTGGCCGAGCTGATCGTGCAGCTGGGCGAGGACAAGCCGTCGCACATCCTGGTGCCGGCGATCCACAAGAACCGGGCCGAGATCCGGGAGATCTTCGCCCGCACCATCCCGGGCGTCGACCCGGGCCTCACCGACGACCCCCGCCAGCTCGCCATGGCCGCGCGGGCACACCTGCGCGAACGGTTCCTCCGGGCCCGGGTGGCCGTCAGCGGGGCGAACTTCGGCATCGCCGACACCGGCACCCTCGCCGTCGTCGAGAGCGAGGGCAACGGGCGGATGTGCCTGACCCTGCCGGAGACGCTGATCACCGTGATGGGCATCGAGAAGGTGGTGCCGACCTGGCAGGACCTGGAGGTGTTCCTGCAGCTGCTGCCCCGCTCCTCGACCGGCGAGCGGATGAACCCCTACACGTCCACCTGGGCCGGTGTGACCCCCGGCGACGGGCCGCAGGAGTTCCACCTGGTGCTGCTGGACAACGGCCGGACGGCGGTGCTGGCCGACGAGGTGGGCCGGGAGGCGCTGCACTGCATCCGCTGCTCGGCCTGCCTGAACGTCTGCCCGGTCTACGAGCGGGCCGGCGGGCACTCCTACGGCTCGGTCTACCCCGGGCCGATCGGGGCGATCCTGTCCCCCCAGCTCACCGGGGTGGAGGACAACGCCTCGCTGCCGTATGCCTCGTCGCTGTGCGGTGCCTGCTACGACGTCTGCCCGGTCGCCATCGACATCCCGAAGATCCTCGTGCACCTGCGGGCCGAGCACGTCGAGGCGCAGCAGCGGGTCACCCCGGAGGCGGCCGCCTTCCGGGCCCTGTCGACGGCCATGTCCCGGCCCTGGCTGTGGCACCTGACCCAGCGGGCGTCCCGGCTGGGCCGGCTGATCGCCCGGGGCAGGCCGACGCTGCCCAACGCGCTGCCCCCGCCGATCTCCGGCTGGACCCGCAGCCGCGACCTGCCCACGCCACCGACGTCGACGTTCGTCGAGTCCTGGACCCGGGAGCACGGACGGTGAGCGCGCGCGAGGACGTCCTGGGGCGCATCCGGCAGGCTCTCGGGCCCGATCGGACGGCGCCGGCCGAGGTGGCCCGCGACTACCGGCACAGCGACGGGCGCCCTGCCGGCGACCCGGGGCTGCTCGACCTGCTCGTCGACCGGGTCGAGGACTACCGCGCCTCGGTGCTGCGCTGCGGTCCCGGCGAGGTGGCCGGCACGGTCGCCGCCGCGCTGGACCAGGGGATGGGGGCGGGCTGGGCGCCGGGCGACGTCGTCGTCGCGCCGGGGCTGCCCGAGGAGTGGCGGCCGCCGGGCAGCGACGTGGACGACGACCGCCCACCCGTGCAGCTGGCCGACCGGTCGGCCGCGGTGACCGCGGTCGCCGTGGCCATCGCCGAGACCGGCACGCTGGTGCTCGACGGCTCACCGGCGTGCGGGCGGCGCGCGCTGTCCCTGCTGCCCGACTGCCTGGTCTGCGTCGTGCGCACCGACCAGGTCGTGGGCAGCGTCCCGGAGGCGCTGGCCCGGCTGGACCCGCTGCGCCCGCTGACCATGGTCAGCGGTCCGTCGGCGACCAGCGACATCGAGCTGCAGCGGGTGGAGGGCGTGCACGGCCCCCGTACGTTGATGGTGGTCCTGGTCGCGTAGCGGCGCGGCCCCGTCCAGAGGCTCGCCCCGAGCGTGCGAGGGGTGAGGGGGACGGGGTCCTTCTTCAGCCGCCGCGCGTCGGCGGCTCCCCCTCGGCCAGCGCTGCCGCCGCCTCGACCGGGTCGTACGCGCAGGCGTCGCCGACCTCGCTGACCACGCCGGCGTCCGGCGGCGGGGCGGGCTGCTCCGGCGCCGGCCCGGCGTCGTCCACCGGTGGAGCCGGCACCAGTGCCTCCTGCACCAGGGCCCGGATCCGGTCGTAGTCGGGGTAGGCGGGATCGATGACCGTGTCGTCGAAGACGACGCTGCGGATCTCGGCGTCCTTGACCCGGAGGGCCAGCTCGGCCACGTCGCCCAGCACCCGCGCCGGGATGTCGGTGCTCACGATGTCCTGGGTGGTCGCGGCCAGCTCGCGGTACTGCGACAGCAGCGTCATCGGGTCGGCCGCCGCCACGATGGCGTCGATCACGCACCGCTGCCGGTCCATCCGCATGTAGTCGGACTGCCCGAAGCGGCCGCGGGCGAAGTCGAGCGCCCGGGTCCCGTCCAGGTGCTGGTCCGGCCCGGGGGCGATGTAGTCGTCGGGGAGGATCCCGATCGTCGGCTCGCCACCGATCGGGACGTAGTAGTTGACGTTCACGGTGATCCCGCCGAGGGCGTCGATCAGCCGGCTGAAGCCCTCGAGGTTGACCAGCACGTAGTAGTCGATGTGCAGACCGAGCGCCTCGCCGACGCCGAGCTTGAGGAAGTCCGCCCCGGGGTCGGTGGTCGGGCCCAGGACGTCGGGGTACCAGGCCGGGCCGTTGCGGTAGACGGCGTTGAGCAGGCTCTCGGACTCCGACCCGGCATCGAAGCCGTCGGGGTACACCTCGGCGAGCGGGCTGTCGGCCGGGAACGGGAGCTCCTGCAGGTTGCGCGGCAGGCTGAACAGCGTCGTCCGGCCGGTGTCGGTCTGTACGTTCGCGACGATGACGGTGTCGGTCCGGACACCCTCACGCCCCTCACCGCCGTCCCCGCCCAGCAGCAGCACGTTGATCGACTCCCGCCCGGCGAAGGGGTCGGCCGGGTCCTCCGGCTCGACCACGGTCGCGCTCTCCCGGTCGGCGAAGACGGTGTCGACCAGGTCACGCTGGGCAGCGGCCAGCTGCACGACGAGCACGGCGGGCGCGACGACGGCCGCGCAGAGCGCCACGACGAGCACCCCGCCCAGCGCCTGCTGCCAGCCCCGGATGCGCCGCGGCAGCAGCGACCGGTAACTGGCGACGACGACGGCCACCCAGGCCAGCGCGGCCAGGGCCACCCCGCCGGCCAGCCAGAGCAGCGCCGAGGAGTCGACGGCGACCCGCAGCAGCACCCCCCGCTGCCCGGCCACCGCCAGGTAGCCGCCGCCCGCGGCGAGCAGCAGAAAGAGCGCGAGGACGACCCCGCCGATCCGGCGCCTGCCGGCGGCGAGGAAACCCGCGCCCGGGAGCGCCGCACCGAGTACGGTGAACGCGAGGGCCCGGCCGAAGCCGCGCGGCCGGGCGCCGCGGGCGGCCGCGGACGCACCCCCGGCAGGCTGGGCCGGCGTCGTCGGGTCGGGGGCGCGGCCGGATCGAGGCTCACCGGGGACGCCGGCGCTGCCGGCCGGCCCGGTGCCGGCGCGCGCGGACCACGGCCGGCGGCGCGAGCCCGGCCGGTCGTCGGACGTCACGGTCGGTGGCCCCGCCTTCCGCTCCTGGTCATCCGGCCATGATCGCACTCATCGGCGCCCTCAGCAGGCGCCCAGGCCAGGCCCTCACTCCCGCGGGAACGGCGCGCACGAGCCCTCCGGCCGGTCCACCCACCGACGCGGTGCGGCGTCACTGCGCGTGCCCGGCCCGCCGCCCAGGACGGCGTTCGGCCTGCATGCCGGGCAGCTCATCGGGGTAGTGAACCTCAACACGCCCGGACCGCAGCGCGGGTTACGGTCCCGTAAGTTACGACACCGTAGGTAATTGGACCAGGGAGGCCCTCGTGTCCCAGACATCGCCGCACGGCGGACTGCTCGCCGAGCTCGAGCCGGTCGTGGAGCAGAACCTGAACCGGCACCTGGCTCTCGCCCAGGAGTGGCACCCACACGACTACGTGCCCTGGTCAGAGGGCCGGGACTTCGCCTTCCTCGGCGGCGAGGACTGGGCTCCGGAGCAGTCCCGGCTGGACGAGACGGCGAAGGCCGCCATGATCACCAACCTGCTCACCGAGGACAACCTGCCCAGCTACCACCGGGAGATCGCCACCCAGTTCGGGCAGGACGGCGCGTGGGGCACCTGGGTCGGCCGCTGGACGGCGGAGGAGAACCGGCACGGCATCGCCATGCGCGACTACCTCATCGTCACCCGGGGCGTCGACCCCGTCGAGCTGGAACGGGCCCGGATGGACTACATGACGTCCGGCTACGACTCCGGCGACAAGACCCCGCTCGAGGCGGTCACCTACGTCTCGTTCCAGGAGCTGGCCACCCGGGTGAGCCACCGCAACACCGGGAAGGCCACCGGCGACCCGATCGCCGACAAGATGCTCGCCCGCATCTCCAAGGACGAGAACCTGCACATGGTCTTCTACCGCAACCTCGTGGCTGCGGCGTTCGAGATCGCCCCGGACGAGACTATGCAGGCCGTCGCCCAGGAGGTCATGCACTTCGAGATGCCCGGAGCCACGATGGCCGGCTTCCGGAAGAACTCGATGATCATCGCCAAGGCCGGCATCTACGACCTGCGGCTGCACCACGACGAGGTGGTCCAGCCGGTGCTGCGTGCCTGGGAGGTCTTCGAGCGCACGAACCTCGGCCCGGAGGGCGAGAAGGCCCGCGAGGACCTCGCCGCCTTCCTGACCGGCCTCGACGCGCAGGCGACGAAGTTCGTGGAGAGCCGCGAACGGATGCGCGCCCGCGTGCAGGCCCGGTCCGACGACGCGATCGCGCCCCTCGCCCAGTAGCGGGACCGGAAGGGGGCCGGGTCGACGTCACCTAGGGTGCTTCCCCGTGCGCCTGGCCACCTGGAACGTCAACTCCATCCGCAGCCGTGCCGACCGCGTCGCCGCCTGGCTGCAGCGCAGCGACGTCGACGTGCTGGCCCTGCAGGAGACCAAGTGCCGCGACGACCAGTTCCCGGAGGCCCGCTTCCGGGACCTCGGTTACGAGGTGGCGCACGTCGGCCACTCGCAGTGGAACGGGGTCGCGCTGCTGTCGCGGGTCGGCCTGTCCGACGTCCAGGTCGGCTTCCCCGGCGTGCCGGCGTGGGCCGCCAAGGAGGGCCTGGACCCGGCCCCCGAGGCCCGTGCGCTGGGCGCCACCTGCGGTGGCGTCCGGCTGTGGAGCCTGTACGTGCCCAACGGCCGGCAGCTCGGTGACCCGCACTACGACTACAAGCTGGCCTGGCTGGAGGCCCTGCGGGTGGCGGCCGGCGGCTGGCTGACCGAGGACGCCGAGGCCCAGGTCGCCCTGGTCGGCGACTGGAACATCGCTCCGCAGGACGACGACGTCTGGGACGTCTCGCTGTTCACCCACTCCACGCACGTCAGCGAGCCCGAGCGGGCCGCCTTCCGCGGGGTGGTCGACGCGGGGTACGCCGACCTCGTCCGGCCCTACACCCCAGGACCGGGTGTCTACACCTACTGGGACTACACGCAGCTCCGCTTCCCGCGCCGGGAGGGCATGCGGATCGACTTCGTGCTCGGCTCCCCTGCCCTGGAACGCCGGGTATGCGGCGCGCGCATCGACCGGGAGGAGCGCAAGGGCAAGGGCGCCAGCGACCACGCGCCCGTCGTGGTCGACCTGGCCGACTGAAAGAGGACCACCCCTTCCCCCCACGCCTCGCAGGCTCGGCGCGGGCCCCTGAAGGGTGGCCGTTCCAGGACGTCACCGGGCCTGGGCGGCCTGCGCCCTGCCGGGCCACAGCGCCTCGAGCGCGTCGGCGGTCTCCTCCCGGAAGTCGACGGCGGCACCCACCGTGCACGGCATCTCGGTCTCGTCACCCGGCTGGTCCTCGCGCACGTCGCCGACCACCACGGTGATGTTGTCGGTGGGCGGGCCGGCCAGCGCGGCCTCGCGCAGCGCGGCGGCGGCCTCGGCCGGGGTGCCGGCGTCGGCCAGCAGCTGCCGGATCCGGTCGGGGCGGACGACGTCGGACAGCCCGTCGGAGCACACCATCAACCGGTCCCCCACCTGGGCGTTCAGCCGGACGAGGTCGAGCCCGGCCAGGTCGTCGTCCCCACCGCCGTGCAGGGCCGCGTACACCGCGGAGCGCTGCGGGTGCACCCGCGCCTCCTCCGGGGTGAGCTCGCCGGC
This sequence comes from Modestobacter lapidis, assembly GCF_054780755.1. Taxonomy (NCBI): domain Bacteria; kingdom Bacillati; phylum Actinomycetota; class Actinomycetes; order Geodermatophilales; family Geodermatophilaceae; genus Modestobacter; species Modestobacter lapidis. Next base: position 102,114 of record NZ_BAAGVS010000010.1, read on the forward strand.
GTCGATCATCGCCTGCACGAGGGTGTGGTCGGTGGTGACCTGCACGAGGACGCCGTTCCGGAGCTGGTAGCCGCGCGAGTCGCCGATGTGCGCCAGCAGCAGCCCCTCCCCGTCCGCGTAGACGGCGGTCATCGTCGTCGCCATGCTGCGCAGCCGCGGCCGTTCGGTGTAGGCAGCGCGGATCCGTTCGTTGGCGCCGGCCACCACCCGGAGCAGGTCCGTCGCGCCCGCACCCGGAACTCCACGGCGGGCCCGGCCGCCCCCGGGCGCCAGCCCGATCCCCATCGGGGCGAGCCAGTTGACGACGAGCGAGGACGCCACCGCGCCGCCGACGTTGCCGCCGACCCCGTCGGCGATGGCGATCATCAACGGCGCCGCGTGCGCCGAGTCCTGGTTGTCCGGACGTGGACCGGTGGTCGACACCGCCGCCGATTCCAGGACGAGCACCAGCACACCTCCCGACCGGCCGAGGGGTTCGAGCCGCAGTTGAGCAGCGACGTTAGATCACCGCGCCGCCCTGCGCGTCGGCGACGCGGTGGGCGCGGCGCCGACGGCCTCGCCCGCGGCGCCGGTGCGGGTGCCTACTGTTGCCTCCCGTGCTCGTACTGCTGCCCCCGTCGGAGACCAAGCACCCCGGTGGCACCGGCCCCGCGCTGGACCTCGACGCCCTCACCGCGCCCGAACTGACCCCCGTCCGGGAAAGGGTCGCCGACGCCCTGGCGGGCCTGGCCGGTGACGTCCCCGCCGCCCGCGCCGCGCTCGGCCTCTCCCCCGCCCAGGACGACGAGATCGCCCGGAACGCCGCCCTGCGCACCAGCGCCACCCTGCCGGCCATCGAGCGGTACACCGGCGTGCTCTACGACGCCCTGGACGTCCGGTCGCTGACCCGCGCGCAGCGACGCCGCGCCGCGCGGCGGCTCGCCGTCGGCTCGGCGCTGTTCGGGCTGGTCCGGGCGGAGGACCCGATCCCGGCCTACCGGCTGTCCGCCGGCTCGTCGCTGCCCGGTCTCCCGTCGCTGCGGACGCTGTGGAAGCCGGTGCTGACACCGGTGCTCGAAGCGGACGGCGACCTCGTCGTCGATCTGCGGTCCGGGGCCTACGCCGAGCTGGCCCCGGCCCCCGGCGCGGTGACCGTCCAGGTGCTCAGCGAGCGGTCCGACGGCACCCGCGCGGTGGTCAGCCACTTCAACAAGGCGCACAAGGGCCGGCTCGCCCGGCTGCTGGCGACCACCACCGGCGAGCCGGACACCGTCGTCCGGCTCCGGGGCCTGCTCCGCCGGGCGGGGTTGCACGTGGAACACGACTCCGCGGACGGACCACAGGGCACCCGGCTCACGCTGGTCGTCTGACTGCTCGCCGCGCGACGGGCTCCACTACCGTCGCCGGGGTGGACAGCAGCGACGACCTCTGCACCCGGCCGGCCACCGAACTGGCCGCGCTAGTCCGGCGCCGGGAGGTCTCGGCCCGCGAGCTGATGGATGCCCATCTCGACCGGATCGACCGGCTCGACCCGGGCATCAACGCCATCGTCACGCTGGATGCCGACGGTGCCCGGGCGGCGGCCGACGCCGCCGACGCCGCTCTCGCCGCCGGTGACCCGGTCGGCCCGCTGCACGGCCTGCCGGTCGCGCACAAGGACACCCACGTCACCGGGGGCATGCGGACCACGTGGGGGTCGCCGCTGCACGCCGACACCGTGCCGGCCCGCGACGAGCTCGTGGTCGCCCGGCTCCGGGCGGCGGGCGCCATCCGGGTCGGCAAGACCAACGTCCCGGAGTTCGCGGCCGGCTCGCACACGTTCAACACGCTGTTCGGCGCCACGCACAACCCCTACCGGCACGGTCTCTCCGCCGGCGGCTCCTCCGGCGGTGCGGCCGCCGCGCTCGCCGCCGGGCTGGTGCCGCTCGCCGAGGGCAGCGACATGGGCGGCTCGCTGCGCAACCCGGCGGCCTTCTGCAACGTCGTCGGGCTGCGCCCCACGCCCGGCCGGGTGCCCACCCACCCGGCAGCCAACGGCTGGTCGCAGCTGTCGGTGCAGGGGCCGCTGGGCCGCACGGTGGGCGACGTCGCACTGACGCTCTCGGTGCTGGCCGGCCCCGATCCCCGGGTGCCGATCTCGCTCACCGACGACCCGGCCGGATTCGCCGCCCCGCTGCCCACCGAGCTGACCGGCCTGCGGGTCGCCTGGGCGCCCGACCTCGGCGGCCGGGTGACGGTCGACCCGGCGATCACCTCGGTGCTGCAGGCCTCGCGCGGGGTGTTCGAGGACCTGGGGGCCACCGTCGAGGACGCCTGCCCCGACCTCTCGGGGGCCGACGAGGTGTTCGGCACGCTGCGGGCCTGGGTGTTCGATTCGACGTTCGGCGCGATCGGCCGGCGCTCGCCGGACCTGCTCAAGGAGTCGATCCGCTGGAACGCCGAGCTGGGCGCGCAGCTCACCGGATCCGATCTGGCCCGCGCCGAGCAGCTGCACACGAGGCTGTACGAGCGGGTGGTCGGCTTCTTCGACCGCTACGACGTGCTGCTGGCCCCCACCACCCAGGTGCTGCCGTTCCCGGTCGAGCTCGAGTACCCGACCGAGATCGCCGGCGTGCACCAGGACAACTACCTGGAGTGGATGCGGTCCTGCACGCTGATCTCCGCGACCGGCTGCCCGGCGCTGTCGGTGCCCGGCGGCTTCACCCCCGACGGGCTGCCGGTCGGCCTGCAGGTGATCGGCGCCCCGCGGGCCGACCGGCGGCTGCTGGAGGTCGGGCACGCCTACGAGCAGGCCACCGGCTTCGGCCGGCGGCGTCCCCAGCCGAGGAGCACCCCGTGACCGAGCCCGCATGGTGGATCGACGCCGTCGTCTACCAGGTCTACCCCCGGTCCTTCCAGGACTCCGACGGCGACGGGATCGGTGACCTGGGCGGCATCCGACAGCGGCTGGACCACCTGGCCGATCTCGGCGTGGACGTGGTGTGGTTGTCCCCGGTCTACGCCTCGCCGCAGGCCGACAATGGCTACGACATCAGCGACTACCAGGCCATCGACCCCACCTTCGGCACGCTCGCGGAGTTCGACGCCCTGCTCGAAGCGCTGCACGAGCGCGGGATCCGGCTGATCATGGACCTGGTCGTCAACCACACCAGCGACCAGCACCCCTGGTTCGAAGAGAGCAGGGCATCGCGGACGTCGCCCAAGCGCGACTGGTACTGGTGGCGGCCGCCGCGCGCCGGCATGCCGGCCGGGGAGCCGGGCGCCGAGCCCACCAACTGGCAGTCGTTCTTCTCCGGCCCCACCTGGGAGCTGGACGGTGCCTCCGGCGAGTACTACCTGCACCTGTTCGACCGCACCCAGCCCGACCTGAACTGGGAGAACCCGCAGGTCCGGGAGGCGGTGTACGAGATGATGCGCTGGTGGCTGGACCGCGGGGTCGACGGCTTCCGGATGGACGTCATCAACATGATCTCCAAGGACGTCGGCCCGGACGGCGCGCTGCCCGACGGCCCGCCGCTGCCCGGCAGCCCCTACGGCGACGGCTCGGCGTCCTACCTGTGCGGGCCCCGGATCCACGAGTTCCTGCAGGAGATGCACCGCGAGGTGTTCGCCGGGCGGCCCGAGCGGCTGCTCACCGTGGGCGAGATGCCCGGCGTCACCGTGGACCAGGCGCGGTTGTTCACCGACCCGGCCCGCGCCGAGGTCGACATGGTGTTCCAGTTCGAGCACGTGGGGCTGGACTTCGACGGCGACAAGTGGCACTCCCGGCCGCTCCGGCTGCGCGACCTGAAGGCGTCCTTCGGCCGCTGGCAGGCCGGCCTCGCCGACGTCGGATGGAACTCGCTCTACTGGGACAACCACGATCAGCCGCGCGCCGTCTCCCGCTTCGGCGACGACAGCCCCGCGCACCGGCGGAACTCGGCGACCTGCCTGGCCACCCTGCTGCACCTGCACCGCGGGACGCCGTACGTCTACCAGGGCGAGGAGCTGGGGATGGCCAACGCCCCGTTCGCGTCGCCGGCCGACCTCCGCGACGTCGAGTCGCTCAACCACCACGCCCAGGCGGTGGCGGCCGGGCACGACCCGGCGGCGGTGCTGGCCGCGATCCGGCCGGTCAGCCGGGACAACGCCCGCACACCGGTGCAGTGGGACGCCACCGAGCACGCCGGGTTCACCACCGGGACGCCGTGGATCGGGGTCAACCCCGACCACACCGAGTGGAACGCCGCCGCCCAGCGCGAGGACCCGCGGTCGGTGCTCGCCCACCACCGGTCGCTGATCGCGCTGCGGCACGCGTCCCGGACGGTCCGGCTCGGCGAGTTCACCATGCTGCTCCCCGACCACGAGGACGTGTACGCCTTCACCCGCGCGCTGGACGGCGAGACGCTGCTGGTGGTCTGCAACATCAGCGCCACCCCGTACGACCTGGCCGGCCTGCTGCCGGAGGCGGTGGGCGCGGACCTGGTGCTGGGCAACCTCGCCGACGCCGATCCCGCCGTGCTGGGCGCCTGGGACGCCCGGGTGCTGCGGCTGCGCTAGCCGGTCAGCCGACCCGGGGGTTGTCGGCCCGGTAGGCACCCCCCTGGCCGGGGGTGCCGGCCGGACGGTGCATCGCGGCGTCCGTGATCTTCTCCTGCCGCTGGGCGAAGACCACCGAGCCGATCAGGAACAGCCCGGAGATGATCAGGACGATCGCGCTCAGGGTGTTGACGAACGGCAGATCGATCCCGGTCAGCGGCAGCACGCCCGCCGCGATCAGGAGCAGCGCGGCGAGCACCGCGCCGGCGGCACGCCAGGGGCTCCTGCCGACCTCCTCGACGCCTTCCTCCGCCTTGTCCCTGGCGTAGTCCAGCGGCTTGCGGGCCCACTCGAAGCGGGTGGCCAGCACGGCCAGCCCGGCCGCCACGAGCACGAAGCCGGGGCCGGGCAGGACCAGCAGGCAGATGCCGGCGAGGGTGAGCAGTCCGCCGAGGGCGGCGACGACGACGGTCTTCACCGCCCGGTTGTGCCCAACCGGGACCGGGATCATGCGCGGGGGCCAGGGCGTGCTGCTACCGGCGGCGCAGCCCGCGCAGCGTGCGGACGGCGACCAGCAGCTCGGCGAGCTCGTGCCGGTCGCCGGCGGCGAGCTCGGCCAGCTGGGTCGCCGCCCGTCGCTGCGCGGTGTCCCAGCCGTCCGCCCACTGCTCCACCAGCCGGCCGGCCGGCTCGTCGTCGGAGCCGCGCAGGCCGAGCACGTCGGCGGTGAGCACCGCCTGCTCCGCACCCAGGTCGTCGCGCAGCGAGGCACGGGCCATCGAGGGCCAGCGGCGGTCCCGCGGCAGCGCGGTCACCAGCTCGCGCAGGGGCACCAGGCCCAGCCGCTCGGCCAAGCACTGCGCCACCTGGCCGGCCAGCGCGATGGGCGCCCCGGTGTCCTCGGCGACGACGGCCAGGTCGAGCGCGACCGGCAGCAGCGGGGCGGCGGCCGCGTCGGCGGCCAGGTCGTCGGGCACCCCGGCCGCCTCCAGCTCCGCGGCCCGCTCGGCGTACCCGGCGGCGTCGGCGCCCAGCAGCCAGCCGGGCAGCCCCCCGCGCACCGCTTCCGCCGCCGCGGCGAACCGGTCCGTCACGGTGGTCAACGACCCGGCCGGCTCGGCGGACAGCTCGGGCACCCGCAGCAGCCAGCGGGCGGCCCGCTCGGCCAGCCGGGTGCCCTCGGTGCGCACCTGTACCTGCACGGCGGCCGGCACCCGGTTGTCCAGCGCCCGCGCGGCGTCCCACATCCGGTCGACGTCGAACACCGCCCGGGCCACCGCGTGCGCCCGCACCACGGCCACCAGGGGGGCGCCGGTCTCCTCCGCCAGCCGGAACAGCCCGGTGACCCCGGCGGTGTTCACCGCCCGGTTGGCCAGCACGGTGGCGACGATCTCCCGGCGCAGCGGGTGCGCGGCCAGCGCGGCGGGGAAGCGCTGCCGCAGGGCGGTGGGGAAGTAGCCGGTGAGCAGCTCGGCCAGCGCGGGATCGTCGGGCAGCGAGGACTCCAGCACGGCGTCGTTGACCTCGATCTTGGCGTAGGCCAGCAGCACCGACAGCTCGGGCGAGGTGAGCGCGTGGCCGTCCCGGCGGCGCTGGGTGATCGCCCGGTCGTCGGGCAGCGCCTCGACCGCCCGGTCCAGCCGGCCGCCGCGCTCCAGCGCCCGCAGGTACCGCTGGTGGGCGTCGAGCAGCCCGCGGGTGGCGGCCACGTCGGAGGCCAGCACGGCGTTCTGCGCGTAGTTGTCGGCCAGGACGGCGACGGCCACCTCGTCGGCCATCTCCCCCAGCAGGCCGGCCCGCCCGTCGGGGTCCAGCCGCCCCTCGTCGACCACCCGGTTCAGCGCGATCTTGATGTTGACCTCGTGGTCGGAGGTGTCGACGCCGGCGGAGTTGTCGATGGCGTCGGTGTTGACCCGCCCGCCGGCCAGCGCGAACTCGATCCGGCCGCGCTGGGTGAGCCCCAGGTTGCCGCCCTCGCCGACCACCTTGACCCGCAGCTGCCCGCCGTCCACGCGCACCGCGTCGTTGGCCTTGTCCCCCACGTCCAGCGCGCTCTCGGTCGCGGCCTTGACGTAGGTGCCGATCCCGCCGTTGAACAGCAGGTCCACCGGGGCCAGCAGCACGGCGCGGACCAGCTCGGCGGGGCTGAGCGCCTCGACGTCGTCGGCCAGGCCCAGGGCGGTGCGCATCGGCTGGGACACCGGCACCGACTTCGCCGTCCGCGGCCACACCCCTCCGCCGTCGCTGATCAGCGTGCTGTCGTAGTCGGCCCAGGAGGAGCGCGGCAGCCCGAACAGCCGGCGGCGCTCGGCGTAGGAGGTGGCGGCGTCCGGATCCGGGTCGACGAAGACGTGCCGGTGGTCGAAGGCGGCCACCAGCCGGAGGTGCTCGGACAGCAGCATGCCGTTGCCGAAGACGTCGCCGGACATGTCGCCGATCCCGACGACGGTGACCTCCTGGCCCTGCACGTCCACCCCGAGCTCGCGGAAGTGCCGGGTCACCGACTCCCAGGCGCCGCGGGCGGTGATGCCCATCGCCTTGTGGTCGTAGCCGACCGAGCCGCCGGAGGCGAAGGCATCCCCCAGCCAGAACCCGCGCTCGATCGCCACGGCATTGGCCAGGTCGGAGAAGGTCGCCGTCCCCTTGTCCGCGGCGACGACGAGGTAGGTGTCGTCGCCGTCGTGCCGGACGACCCGCTCCGGCGGGACCACCGCCCCGTCGACCAGGTTGTCCGTCAGCGACAGCAGGGCGCCGATGAACAGCTTGTAGCAGGCCTGCCCCTCGGCGACCACGTCGTCGCGGGAAGCGCCCTCCGGCGGTGGGTCCAGCACCACGAAACCGCCCTTGGCGCCGGTCGGCACGATCACGGTGTTCTTCACCGTCTGGGCCTTCACCAGCCCCAGCACCTCGGTGCGGAGATCCTCCCGGCGGTCGCTCCAGCGCAGCCCGCCCCGGGCGACCGCGCCGAAGCGCAGGTGCACGCCCATCACCCGCGGCGAGCTGACCCACACCTCCCGGGCCGGGCGCGGTTCGGGGAGGTCGGGCACGGCGTGCGGATCGAGCTTGAGCGCCAGCGGGGTGCCGTCGACGAAGACGCCGGGGGTGTAGGCCGTCGTCCGGAGGGTGGCCCGCACCGCGGCCAGCAGCGAGGACAGCACCCGGTCGGCGTCCAGGGAGGCGACCTGCCCGATGGCCGCGGTCAGCGACTCGACCAGCTCGGCCTCCCTGGCCGGCCGGCTGCTCGCCCGGTCGGGCCGGAACCGGGTCTCGAACAGCGCGATCAGCCGGGCGACCACGTCGGGGTGGTCGCCGAGCACCTGCTCCACGTAGCGCGAGCCGAACGGCAGCCCGCCCTGGCGCAGCCACTGGACGTAGGCCCGCAGCACCGCGACCTGCCGCCAGTTCAGCCCGGCCAGCAGCACCAGCGCGTTGAGCCCGTCGTCCTCGGCCCGACGGGTCCAGACCGCGGCGATCGCATCCGTGAAGCGCTCGGCGAGGCTCCCGGCGAACGGCACCTCCCGGGCGGGGGCGGCCAGGCCGAAGTCGTACACCCAGGCCAGCGGCGCGCCGATCCGGTCGATCTCGTAGGGCCGCTCGTCGAGCACGTCCACGCCCATGTGCTGCAGCACCGGCAGCACGTCGGACAGCAGCAGCCGCTCCCCCACCCGGTACACCGTCAGCCGGCGTTCGCCGGCCGCGGCGTCGCGCGGCGCCCACAGCCGCAGGTCGATCGCCCCGGGGGGCAGCGACTCGAGCCGGGCCAGGTCGCCGACGGCGACCTCGGCCGGGAAGTCCTCCTGGTAGGCGGCCGGGAAGGCGTCGGCGGCCCGGGCCAGCAGCCGGGGGGCGTCGTCGCCGTACCGGGCGGCCAGCGCGTGGGCGAGGTCGTCGGTCCAGCTGCGGGCGGCGTCGGCGAGCGCCGTCTCCAGGCCCGCGACGTCGACGGCGGGCAGGGAGGGCCCGTCCCGCCGGCTCACCGGGACCCGGACGACGAAGTGCAGCCGGCTCAGCACCGACTCGGTGGAGCGCACCGTGTACTCGACGCTGGTGCCGCCCAGCCGCTCGAGCAGCAGGCGCTGCATGGTCAGCCGCACCTCGGTCGTGTACCGGTCGCGCGGCAGGTAGACCAGGCAGGAGAAGAACCGGCCGAAGGGGTCGCGGCGCAGGAACAGCCGGGTCTGGCGCCGCTCGCGCAGGTGCAGCACGGCCAGCGCGACCGGCAGCAGCTCGTCGACCTCGACCTGCAGCAGCTCGTCGCGGGGATAGGTCTCCAGCACGTCGAGCAGCTCCTTGCCCGAGTGGCTGTCGGCCGGCACCCCGGACCGGGCCAGCACCTCGGCCGCCGTGCGGCGCACCAGCGGCACGTCCCGGACGCTGCTGGTGTAGGCCTCGTTCGGGAACAGACCGACCAGCCGCTGCTGGCGGTGCCGGCCGTCCTCGCCGGGCAGGTTGACCGTCACCACGTCCAGCCAGCCGGGCCGGTGCACCGTGGAGCGGGCATCGCCCTTGGTGACCACGACCCGCCGGCGGGAGACCACGCCGGCGGCGGCCAGCCCGGCCGGGACGACGGGGGTGCCGGGGTCGACGTCGCTGCGCAGCACACCCAGGCCCGAGCCCGGCACCAGCGCCGTCCCGCCGTCGGGGAGCAGGTCGACGGCGCGGGCGCCGAGGAAGACGAAGTTTCTCCTCGCCAGCCAGCGCAGCAGCTCCGCGGCCTCTCTCGGGTCGGCGGCGGGGTGCACGTCGACGTCCGCGGCCGGCCCGGGCGCGGGGAGGGCATCCAGCGCGTCGGCCAGCGTGCGGGCGCGCTGGCGCAGCCGGCCGGCGTCCTCGTGCACGCTGCGGACGTCGGCGAGCACGGTCCGCAGGCCGGTGACCAGGTCGGCGGTGGCCTCGTCGTCGACCGCACCGTCCAGGACGACGGCCATCCAAGACTCGGGCAGCGCGTCGGCGCCGCAACGGGCGGCGTCCGAGCTGTCGCAGAGGGCCAGCAGCCGGCCGCTGACGTCCCGTCGCACCACGACGACCGGGTGGACGACGTGATCCAGGCCGACGCCCTGGCGGACGACCTCGGCGGTGACCGAGTCGACCAGGAACGGCATGTCGTCGGTGACCACCCGCAGCACGGCCCCACCGCCGTCGCGGCGGTGCACGTCGATCGTCGCCGAGCCCTGGGGCCGAGTGCCGGCCAGCCGCAGGTGCCCCAGGGCCAGTGCGGCGAGGGCCTCCGGATCACGGCCGACCACCTCGGCGGCCGGCTCACCCCCGTAGAAGCGGTGCAGCAGCACGCTCAGCTCGTCGGGGCCGACGGCCCCGGGCAGCTCCCCGCCCCTGGGGAACTGGCGGCCGGCCGCCTCGGCGGCGCGGTCCAGCAGCCGGCGCTTCTCCTGCTGGGCGGCCTCGAGCGCCGCCAGGTCGACGGGGACCTCGGGGAGCCGGTCGAGCAGCGCCTCCGTGTCCGGATGGGGGGGCGGGACGGTGCGTGCCATACCCCGTCACGCTAGCGACTCGGGTCAGCCGGCGCGCACCTTCAGCGGGAGCAGCAGCTCGGCGATCCAGCTGAAGACGGCGATCAGCAGACCGCCCACCAGCGCCGCCCAGAAACCGTCGACCTCGAGCCGTTCGGACAGCAGGGCGGTCAGGCCGAGCAGCGCCGCGTTGACGACCAGCAGGAACAGCCCGAGGGTCAGCACGACGAACGGCAGCGACAGCAGCCGCAGCACCGGCCCGACGATCGAGTTGACGACCGCGAAGATCAGCGCGATCCAGAGGTAGGTGCCGGTGATGCCGAACAGGGCGTCGTCATTGCCCAGGATCCGGATGCCGTCGTACAACTGCGTGACCGCGTAGAAGATCACCGCGAGGACGGCGACGCGGACGACGAACTTGCCGATCGTGGCCATGCGGATCACGCTAGCGCCCGAAGATCACCTCCTGGGCCTCTGCCACCGTCTAGGCCTTTCTCGCGTCATCCCTAGACGAGGGCAGACGGACCGCGACGGCACACTGGGGCCCGTGACCGGCCCGTCGATGCCCGCCCGGGCGCGTGCCCGCCTCCGCCGGCTACCGCCCCGCGCCGTCCGGCACGCGGTACTGCTCGTCCTCCTCGTCGCCGCGGGCTGCCTCGTCGCCGTGCTGGTCGACGTACCGGAGGTCGGCACGCTGCACGATTGGCTCGCCGACCGCGGCCCGCTGGGCTGGACGGCGCTGCTCGCCGGCCTGGCGGTGGCCACCCTGGCCCCGGTCCCGCGAACCGCACTGTCGGTGCTGGCCGGCGTGCTGGCCGGTTTCTGGGCGGGGCTGGCCCTGGCGCTGGCCAGCGGCGTGCTCGGGGCACTGGCGGGGTTCGCGCTCGCCCGCCGGCTGGGGCGGGAGGCGGTCACCCGGCTGGCCGGGCCGCGCCTGGCCCGGGCCGACGCCCTGCTGGCGCGCCGCGGCACGCTGGCGGTGCTGACCGGGCGGCTGGTGCCGGTGGTGCCGTTCACCCTGGTCAGCTACGCCGGGGGGCTGTCCGGCATCCGGTTGCGCGACTACCTGGCCGGCACCGCGCTCGGACTGGTTCCCGGCACCGTCCTGCACGTCGCGATCGGCGCGACGGTGGGGTCCGCGGGGGAGCAGCCGACGCTGCTGCTGAGTCTCGTGCCGTTGGCCCTGGCGCTCGCGGTGCTGGCCGGCGCACGCGCGTGGTCCCGCCGGGACACCGGCGCCCGCGCCGCGAGCTGACCCAGTCGTTCGAACGCCTGTTCGAGAAGCCTGCTAGCCTGGAACGCGCCGACACCGCGGAGAACTTGGTCGATCGGGTCATCTGTCGCTGTCTGGCATCGTCTAGCCCGTGCGCTAGAGATGGCCAGACGGCGGTCGCGACCCGATCGATGCCGTGTTCTACGCCTGTCTATCGCGCGCGCTAGACAACGGCATAACCTGCTCGACATGGACCCCGTGCGGAACCCGTACGCCCCCGGCGCCGGCCAGCGCCCCCCCGAGCTGGCCGGCCGGGACACCGAGCTGACGGCGTTCGACGTCGTCCTGGAGCGGATCGCGCACGGCCGGCCGGAGCGGTCGCTGGTGCTCACCGGGCTGCGCGGGGTGGGCAAGACCGTGCTGCTCAACCAGCTGCGGTCGGCGGCGATCTCCCGCGGCTGGGGCACCGGCAAGATCGAGGCACGGCCCGACCAGTCGCTGCGCCGGCCGCTGTCCGCGGCCCTGCACATGGCGCTGCGCGAGCTGGGGCCGCGGCACCGCGACCCGGAGTCGATGGAGGCCGTCCTCGGCGTGCTCAAGGCGTTCGCGCTGCGCGGGGCGGGCGGGTCCGACGGCCCGGCGAAGATGCGCGACCGCTGGCAGCCGGGCATCGACGTCCCGGCGGCGATGGGCCGGGGCGACTCCGGTGACATGGAGATCGACCTGGTCGAGCTGCTCAGCGACGCGGCCGGGGTGGCCGCCGACATCGGGAGCGGTGTCGCGCTGTTCATCGACGAGATGCAGGACGTGCAGCCCGACGACGTGTCGGCGATCTGCGCCGCCTGCCACGAACTCTCCCAGCAGGGCGCCCCGCTGATCGTGGTCGGCGCCGGCCTCCCCCACCTGCCGGCGGTGCTCAGCGCGTCGAAGAGCTACTCCGAGCGGCTCTTCCGCTACCTGCGGATCGATCGGCTGGACCGGGCGGCCGCCGATCGCGCGCTGCTCGCCCCGGCCGAGCGGGAGGACGTCGCGTTCGAGCCCGCCGCGCTGGACGCCCTGTACGCGGCCGCCGACGGCTACCCCTACTTCGTGCAGGCCTACGGCAAGGTCACCTGGGACGTCGCCGCCGCCTCCCCGATCACCGCCGCCGACGTCGCGATGGCCGCCCCGGCCGCCGAGGCCGAGCTCGCCGTGGGCTTCTTCGGCTCCCGATACGACCGGGCGACCCCCGCCGAGCGGGAGTACATGCACGCCATGGCCGACCTGGGCGGCCCGGCCGGTGCCGCGGTGGGCACCTCCGACGTCGCGATCTCCCTCGGCCGCAAGCCCGCCTCGCTGTCCCCGGCGCGCGACTCGCTGATCAAGAAGGGGCTGGTCTACTCCGCCGAGCGCGGGCAGATCGCCTTCACCGTGCCGCACTTCGGCCGCTACCTGCTCAGCCACGCCGACTAACCACGGGTAGGAAGGAGCTCATGCAGCCTGACGACAGCCGTACTCCCGAGCAGATCCGCGTCCCGGTGACCGGCGGGGAGCTGGCCGCCCTGTACTGGGGCGCCGACGCACCCGCCGCCCCCCTCGTCGTCCTGCTGCACGGTCTGACGGCCGACGCGACGGACTGGGCACCGGTGGCCGCCGCCCTGGCCGGCGACTGCGAGGTGGTCGTCCCCGACTTGCGCGGCCGGGCCGCCAGCGCGGAGCTGCCCGGCCCCTACGGCCTGTCGGCCCACGCGGCGGACGTGACCGCGCTGCTGGAGCACTTCGGCGCCGACGGCGGCTCCGGGGCCGACGTCACCGTGCTGGTCGGGCACTCGATGGGCGCCTTCGTGGCCGCGCTCGCCACGGCCGGGCAGGCCCGTCACCTCGTGCACGGGCTGGTGCTGGTCGACGGCGGGCTGCCGCTGGCGGTCCCGCCGGCCGCCGACCTGGCCGACGCCCTGGCCGCCGTCTTCGGCACCTCACCGGACGACGTGACCGGCACGTCGCCGCAGGGGCGGAGAGCCGTACCCGAAGCCGTGCAGGTCGACGGCGGTGACCTGCTGGCCAACGAGGCGGTGCTCGAGGCGACCACCGGGTTCCCGGTGCCCACCACGCTGCTGTGGGCACCCCGGGGGCCCCAGGGCGCCGAGCCCGGGCTCTACGACCAGGTCCGGCTGGCGGGGATGGGGCTGCCCGCCGACGAGGTCACCGTCCGCGAGGTGCCGGGCACCGACCACTGGTCGATCCTGCGGTCCGCGGACGGCGTGGCCGCCATCTCCGGCGCCGTGCGGGACGCCGCCGCGCGGGACTGAGCGCCCGGAAACGACGAGATCGGGGAAGCGGGGGCTCCGCCGTGGTTCCCGCGGCCCCACTTCCCCGATCTCGGGAACTGCTCAGGCGATGACGATGGACAGCGACCCGTTGCCGTAGCCGGCGACGTCGACCGACAGGTCGATCCGATTGAAGGCGGCGGCCAGGCCGGCCAGGTCACCCGGCACGGCCTCGCTCGGGGCGTAGAGCTTGTGCAGCTTGGAGTGCGTGACACCGCCGCCGTTGAACAGCGCCGCGGCCACGTTCACCACCTCGTAGACGACCTCCAGGTGCATCGCCGAGAGCTCGCCCTCGTCGATGGCGTCCTCCAGCCCGCCCTTGGGCAGGAGCGCGAGGGCGCCGGCGCACCAGGCCGCCAGCGGCACGTCCATCAGGCAGACCGCGTTGGCCGACATCTGGGGGTCGACGTAGACGGCCAGCGCGGCGCCGTCGTTCAGCGACACCGGATCGCCGGGGGAGACGGTGACGTCCTTGCCCAGGAGGCCCTCGAGCAGGTCGCGGACGTCCTTGGGGGCGGGCAGGATCGCCGGCGCCAGCGGGGCGCTCATGCCAGCACCCCGTCCAGCGCGTCGCGGAACGTCTCCGCAGTGAACGGCTTGGCGATGAGGAAGATCGCGCCGGCGTTGGCCGCCTTCTCCCGCATCTCCGGGGAGCCCTCGGAGGTGACGAACCCGAAGGGCACCTGCGAGCCGGCGGCACGCAGCGCCTCGAGGCACTCGATGCCGGTCATCTCGGGCATGTTCCAGTCCGACAGGATCAGGTCCGGCTTCTCCGCGACGACCATCTGCAGCGCCTCGCGGCCGTCCTCGGCCTGGATGATCTCGTGGTCGTCGTAGCCCGCCTGGCGCAGCGTGCGGATGACGATCTGCCGCATCACGCGGCTGTCGTCCGTCACCAGGATCTTCACAGCGGCACCTCGTTCCGCTCGGCGTGCGGCGCCGGCACGGCGCCCTGCACGGTGATGGTCAGGTACTGGCCACGCCACTGGGCGTCGACGCGGCACAGGTCGTCCGGCCGGGTGGCCGGGGGAGTGGGGCCGGTCTCGGGGAGACCGAGCGTGGACGGGCCGGGCAGCGCGGCCTTCACGTTGCCGCCGAGCACGTTGGCGAGCTCGCCGAGGGCGTCGGCGACGTCCTCGGGCTCGATGACGACCGGCGGGCGGGCGCGGAGCAGGCACTCGGTGAGCGCCTTCGCGGTCGGCTCGTCGCAGGTGACGACGACGGCGCCGCACCACGGGCCGGTGATCTGCACCCACGCGCTGACCGTGACCTCGGGGGCCGGCACCGGCAGTGGGACGAGCACCTCGCCGTCGCCGACCAGCGACGTCCAGACGTCATCGGCGATGCTCTGCACGATGGCCGGGTCGAGCAGGTTCGGAATGGGCTCCTGGACACGGCTCAGCAGCTCGCTCACAGGGTCACCTCCTGGGGGAGCAGGCCGAGCAGGGCGAGCTTGTCGCGCATCGCGTCGGCGGTGAACGGTTTGATCATGTACTCGTGCGCGCCGGCGGCCAGCGCCCGCACGATCTGCCCGTGCTCGCTCTCGGTGGTGACCATCATCAGGGTCACCGAGCGGTAGGCCGGGTTGCTGCGCACGGCGGAGACGAACTGCAGTCCGTCCATCACCGGCATGTTCCAGTCGACGCAGGCCAGGTCGGGCAGGTAGCCCTCCTCCAGCACGTCGAGGGCCTCCCGGCCGTGGCCGGCCTGGCGGGTCTCGTAGCCGAAGTCCTCCAGGATGCTGCCGACGATGCGCCGCATCGCGCGGGAGTCGTCGATTACCAGGGCACGCACGTCAGTTCCCCTTCCGAGGGCGATAGGCGGAGCCGCGGCCGAGGACGACCCGCTCCCAGTTGTCGTCCACGCCGAGGGTGGTCTCGGCCGCGCCCAGGAACAGCCAGCCGTCCGGGCGCATGAGCTGGCGGACCCGCTGCAGGATGGCCTGCTTGGTCGCCAGGTCGAAGTAGATGAGCACGTTGCGCAGGTAGACGACGTCGAACGGGCCCATCCGGGGCAGGGGCGCCGCCAGGTTGCACTCGGTGGCGGTGACCATGCGGCGCAGCGCGGGGGAGATCTCCCACTCGTTGCCGGCCCGGGTGAAGTGACGCACCAGCATCGAGGCCGGCAGCCCGCGGTTGACCTCGAGCTGGCTGAAGCGCCCGGCCCGGGTCCGCTCGACCATCTCCTGCGACAGGTCGGTCGCGGTGATGGACACCCGCCGGGCGGCGTCGGGCATCGCGTCGGACAGCAGCATCGCGATCGTGTACGGCTCCTGGCCGCTCGAGCAGGCCGCCGACCAGATCGCCAGCCGCACGTCGGGGCGGCGCGCGGCGACCAGGGCCGGCAGCACCGTCCCGGTGAAGGCGGTGAACGGGTCGCCGTCGCGGAACCAGGACGTCTCGTTGGTGGTGAGCGCCTCGACGATCCGCCGGTTGGTGGCCGCGTCGGGCCGGGACCGGACGGACTCGACCAGCTCGCTGACGCCGGACAGCCCGCGCTGCTGGGCCATCGGCAGCAGCCGGGCCTCGACGAGGTACTCCTTGCCCGGCTGCAGGACGATCGCGCTCTCCCGGTGCACCAGCTGGCGCACCCAGTCGAAGCTGGTGGCGGTGAGGGTCATCGTCGGGCTCCGGCCAGGGACGGGCGAGCCGCGGGCAGCAGCCGGGTGATCGCCTCGGCGACCTTCCCCAGCGGCAGCACCTCGTCGGCGTGGCCGGCCTGCGTCACCGCGCCGGGCATGCCCCAGACCACGGACGTCGCCTGGTCCTGGGCGACGACGGTGCCGCCGGCCTCGCGGATCTGGCCGGCCCCGATGCGGCCGTCGGACCCCATGCCGGTGAGCACCACGCCGAGGACGGCGCCGTCGTAGGCGGCCACGGCGGAGCGGAACAGGACGTCGACGGCCGGACGGCAGAAGTTCTCCGCGGGGCCCTGGTCCAGCGCGGTGCGCCGGAGACCGCCGGTGTTCTTCACCGTCAGGTGGAAGTCGCCGGGGGCGATGTGCACGGTGCCCGGTGCCAGCGGGGAGCCGGCGACGGCCTCCACCACCTCGAGGGCGCACAACCGGTCCAGCCGCTGGGCGAACTGCCGGGTGAAGACCGGCGGCATGTGCTGCACGAGCAGGACCGGAACGGGCAGGCCGGCCGGCAGCAGGGGGAGGACCTTGGTGAGCGCCTCGGGTCCGCCGGTGGAGGAACCGATGACCAGGACCGCGGGCTCCTGCCGCGGGCGGGTGCGGGCCACCGGCGGGCGGGGCACCACCGGGGCCGCGGCCGGTACCGGGGCACCGGTGGTGAGCGGCCGGCCGGTCAGGGCCTTGATCTTGGGAACGAGCTGCTGGCGCACGCTCTCCATCGACTCGCCGACGCTGCCGACGTTGGCCGGCTTGGTCACGTAGTCGTTGGCGCCGGCGGACAGCGCGTCCAGGGTGGCGGAGGCGCCGCGCTCGGTGAGCGTGCTGAACATGATGATCGGCACCCGGTTGCGGGCACCCCGGATCGCCCGGACCGCCTCGATGCCGTTCATGTCCGGCATCTCGATGTCCATCGTGACCAGGTCGGGCTTGAGCTGCTCGAGCTTGGTCACCGCGAGGCGCCCGTTGGGCGCCGTGCCGACCACGGTGATGGCCGGGTCCTGCGAGAGCACGTCCGTCACGATCTTCCGGACGACGACCGAGTCGTCGACCACCATCACCCGGATGGGTTCCACGCGTTCCCCCGCAGCTGCCGATTCGCGCAGCCGATGGGCCGCTCCCTCTCTATCGGCAGCGGGGGCGCAGGGGTTGAGCGGGACGGCGGACGAGCTGCGCGCTCACCCCACCAGGGGGAGGTGCCGCCCGGTCACGAGCACCCAGGGCTCCCCGAGCACGGCCCGCGACTCGTCGTCCAGGAGATCGGTCATGGCCAGCCCCTGCACGCAGCCGGCCAGCGCGTTCCAGACCCCCTCGGCGCCGTCCCGGGCGGTGAACCCGCCGTCGGTGAAGGCCTGCACGGCCAACAGCTGGGTGGCGGCCAGCGTGCGGGTGCGGCCGGAGACGTGCGCGGCCCAGGAGGCGCCGTGCATGGCGGCTGCCCAGGGGCGTCGCTGGGCCCGGACGGCGTCCACGGCGATCCGCCAGCGACGGCGGCCGGCGTCGTCCAGCTCCCGGACGCCGCCGAGCAGTTCGTCGATGCCGGCCGCGGCCGGGCCGAGGTCCGGTCGCGGCGGGGTCACCAGCGCCGTGGCCGCGGCGAAGGGGGCGGTCAGCTCGCGGCGGGCGGCGGGGTCGAGCGCGTCGGCGGCCCACCAGCCGGTGGCGGCGTCCGCGAGGACGTCGGCGGCGCGGGCGACCACCTCGGGGTCGGCGGCAGCGGCGACGGTGTGCTCGCCGCCCAGCACGTCGTCGCGGACCAGCCGCTCCAGCGCCGGGGTGTTGCCGATGGTGCCCTGCTCGAGCAGCGCGACCAGCCGGGAGGTCCGGACGTCGACGCCGGAGACGGCCGCGGGCACGTCGCGCAGCTGGGGCACGCCGGTAGCGGCCAGTTCGTGGGCGCGGCGGGCGCGGATGGCCTGCGCGGCCCGCTCGGCGTCGGGGCGGCCGGCCGCGGGATGCGCGGCGGCCAGCCGGCCGAGCGTGTCGGCGTCGGCGCCCAGCCCGGTCAGGAGCACGTCGGCGACCTGACCGCCGGCGGGCAGGCGGACGAGGTCGAAGCCGAGTGTCGCGGCGCTGACCAGGGAGTAGGGCACGGTCGCCTCCAGGGGAAGTGGTCCGCCCATCGTGGAGGTGACCGGGCCGGCCCGCCACGCGGCCGTCACCCGTTCGCGCGACGGGCCTGGACCGGGGTCAGCGCGTTCATGGCTATGTGTCAGGGAGATGTAGCGCTGTGTTAGCCGTTCGTCATGCGACTGAGTAGACTAAGTTCCGTGACCAGATCCGTGGGGGTACACGAGGCGAAGACCCACCTGTCCAGGCTGCTCGAGCAGGTGGCCGCCGGCGCCGAGGTCGAGATCACCAACCGAGGGCGGGTGGTCGCACGGCTGGTGGGGCCGGCGCGCAGGGTCCCCGCGCTCGGGTTCGACCGAGGGCACGTCGTCGTGGCCGACGACTTCGACGCGCCGCTCGCGGAGGACGTGCAGGCGGCGTTCGAGGCGTGAAGGTCCTCCTCGACACGCACGTGCTGCTCTGGGCCGCTGCCACGCCGGAACGACTGGGTGGCGCCCAGCAGATCCTCCTCGACGCCGAGCAGCTCCTGCTCTCCGCGGCGAGCGTGTGGGAACTCGCGATCAAGCAGGGGCTCGGCAAGGTGCAGCTCGGACGGGACGTCCGCTCGTGGACCGCCCGGGCCGTCGACGAGTTGCAGCTGCAGCGGTTGGCGGTCACTGCCGAGCACGCGGCAGCGGTGGAGCACCTGCCCTCGGTGCACCGCGATCCGTTCGACCGCCTCCTGGTCGCGCAGGCGACATCCGAGGATGCGGTGCTGTTGACCGCCGATCGCGTCCTGCTGGGCTACGGCGACGCCGTGCGACTGGTCGGGGCCTAGTACTGGAAGCGGGCGACCGTGGTGCGTAGGTCGCTGGCCATCCGGGACAGCTCGTCCACCGCGACCCGGGTCTGACCCAGCGCCTGGGTGGTCGAGGACGCCGCAGCCGAGACACCGGTGATGTTCGTGGCGATCTCACCCGACCCGCTGGCCGCCTCCTGAACCGACCGGGACATCTCGTTGGTCGTGGCCGTCTGCTCCTCCACCGCCGAGGCGATCGTCAGCTGGAAATCGTTGATCGACCCGATCACCTCCGAGATCCGCCCGATCGCCCCGATCG